>DATCEJ010000172.1:0-2387 GCA_036510135.1 Roseiarcus sp.
CCTGCCGCTCTACGCGGCCGGACGCTCGGTGCGTGAGCGGTCCCGCCGTGCTCAGGACATGCTCGCGGACGCGACCGCCTTCGCCACCGAAAGCCTGTCGGCGGTGCGCGTGATGCAGTCGTTCCTGGCGGAGACGTTCACCGCTAACCGCTATCGCGAGGCCGCCTTCGGTGCCTACGAGGCCGCGCGGGCCATGAGCCAGGCGCGCGCGTTGGTCACCGCGGCCGCGCTCTTTCTCGCGTTTGGCAGCGTGGTCGTCGTGCTTTGGCTCGGGGCCCAGGAGGTGATCGCACACCAAATGACCGGGGGCGCGCTGTCGCAGTTCGTCCTGTTCGCCGTGTTCGGCGCCGGCGCGCTCGGACAATTGTCGGAAGTGTGGAACGAGGTCTCGCAAGCTGCAGGCGCGGCGGGCCGCATCGGTGAGATCATGGCGGTCAAGCCGCGTATCGTTGCGCCCGCTCGGCCGAGCAAGTTCACGAAACCCGTCCGGGGCGAGCTTGCTTTCCACGATGCCTGCTTTGCTTATCCGGGGCGTGAGGACGGCGCCGCCTTGCGCGACGTCAGCTTCCGCGTCGCTCCCGGGGAGACTGTCGCCATCGTGGGCCCATCGGGCGCGGGCAAATCGACCTTGTTTCAGCTGGCGCTCAGGTTCTACGATCCCGGAAGCGGCACGGTCATGCTCGACGGGGTCGACATCTCGAAGCTCGACCCCGCCGACTTGCGGGCCGAGATCGCGCTCGTGCCGCAGGACGCGTTCATCTTCGGCGCCACCGTCGCCGACAACATTGGCTATGGCGCGCCAGGCGCGACCCGGGAGGCGGTCGTTGCTGCGGCCAAACAGGCGGCCGCGGATGGCTTCATCTCCGCCATGCCACAAGGTTACGATACACCCTTGGGCGAGCGTGGCGTGACATTGTCGGGCGGGGAGCGTCAGCGGATCGCTATCGCCCGCGCAATCCTCAAAAACGCGCCGGTGCTGCTCTTGGACGAGGCGACCTCAGCCCTCGACGCCGAGAGCGAAACTTTGGTCCAGGGCGCGCTCGAAACGCTGATGAACGGCCGCACAACTCTTGTGATCGCTCACCGGCTGGCGACGATCGTGAATGCGCACCGCATCCTTGTCATTGAGGCGGGGCGCCTCGTCGAGGAAGGCTCTCACACGTCTCTCATGGCGGCGAACGGCCTCTATGCGCGGCTCGCACGGCTCCAGTTCGAGACCGGCGCCGCGTCGCTGACAGCCGCCGCCCAGTAGAGCGCGCCGCCTGTCGCTGAACTCGCGCGGCGCGTCACTTCAGCAGCACATAGATATTCACTTGCAGCTTGGGATCATCCGGATCCTTCACATCATTCGCATATTCCTCGATGAAGGTGTCCTGCGCGTCGATCCCCTTGTCGTCGAGATAGGCCGTGATGGCGTCGTAGGTGGCGTCAATGTCGCCGTATGCGCCCTGATGCTCGAAGCGCATCGCCTTGCCGCTCGGCGTTTGTCCGATCTTGACCGAGTCGGAGAGGCTCGATTTGCCCTCCGGGGCCGCGGCAAGCGGATAGCCTGCGTGAAATTTGAAACCGGTATCGTCGGATTCGACAAAGACGGCGAGCGGCCGACCGGCAGGCGCGAGACTCGCCTTGTCCATTTCGCGCTTGACCGAGCTCAGCGAATTGAGAATGGCGCTATAAATCTCGTCCTTGTCTGCCTTGCCTTCAACATAGGCGAAGGGCCGAGCAGGCAGATCGACGCTTTCGCCGGTTGAGCTTTCACCCGAAGTCGCGGGCCCGGCAGGGTTAGCGCCGTCTGGAGCGGCTGGTGCCGGATTTGTAGCGGAAGGCGCCTCGGCCGGCTTCGCGGTAGCAGGCAACGGAGCCGCCGGAGCTTGCGCTGCTGGCGGACCCGCGGGCGTAGGCGATGGGCCGGTCGGTGCGGGGGCTAAAGGAGCCGCGGCCGGCGCCTGCTGCTGAGCGAGCCCGGTATGGGGGACGACCGCCGCAAGAGCGAGAAAGCTCGCGACAAAGAAGCGGATCAGACCGGATGACATAGCGGCTCAGTCCTCTGGCGCGCGGGCGGAGATCGGTTCGGCAGTTTAGAGCTACAACGCCGTCATAGGGAAGTGCGTTGCGTCCCAGACCGTTAAACCGGCGCGGGTTTTGTCCAGCGCAGCACCGGCTGGCGGGCTGCGCGCGTCTCGTCGAGCCGGCGGCGCGGCGCGTGGACCGGGGCCGCCCGGAACCGGTGGCCTTCGCCAGCTTTCGCGGCAATGGCCAGGTCGCGTATGGTCATAATGAACAGGTCGAGGCTCGCCTTGGACTCGGATTCGGTCGGTTCGATCAACATTGCCCCGTGAACGATGAGTGGGAAATAGACCGTCATCGGGTGGTAGCCTTCATCAATC
>DATCEJ010000173.1:0-12304 GCA_036510135.1 Roseiarcus sp.
AGTGTCGCCGGACGGCTACACCCTCGACAATTTCTATCTGTCGCGACCGGGCGTCACCGAAGTGCAGCTCGACCTGATGGGCGACTACAAGAGCAACGTCGCGCTCTACCCCACCTTCCAGCAATATTTCCGCACCCAGAAACCACCGCTCCTGGCGGTGTGGGGCAAGAACGATCCGTTCTTTCTCCCGCCAGGCGCCGAGGCGTTCAAGCGCGACATCGCCAACGCGACCGTCCGCTTCTTCGACACCGGACATTTCGCGCTGGAAACGCACGCTCGGGAGATCGCGGCGGCGATCCGCGAGTTCATCCCCCGCTGAAGCCCGTTTCGAGGGAGGCGTCCGCATGGAGAAGTCAGTCGCGATCGTCACAGGCGCGAGCCAGGGCATTGGCCGCTCGACGGCCATTCGCCTTGCGCGCGATTTCTCCGCGCTCGTTCTCGTCGCGCGCGACCGGGCGAACCTGGAGCAGACCGCGGAGGCGGTGAAGGCTGCAGGCGCAAAAACGCTGGTGATCGACCTTGATCTCTCTCAACCTGCGGCCGCCAAGACGGTGGTCGATCAGGCCCTGGCCGCGTTCGGCCGCATCGACGCGCTTCTCAACATCGCCGGCGCGGTCCCACAGATTGACCTGTTCGAGATGACCGACGCGCAATGGGAGGCGGGCTTGGCGCTCAAGCTGCACGGCGCGCGCCGGCTGACCATAGCCGCATGGCCGGCGCTGAAAACGGCCAAAGGCGCCGTTGTCCTGATGTCGGGCAACTCGGCTCTGTTTCCGAAAGCGCCGTATGCGGCTGTAGGCACGATCAACGCCGCCATTGTCGCGCTGGCGAAGGCCTTTTCGGATCGCGGAATCGCCGATTGCGTGCAGGTGAACAGCGTCCTGCCCGGCCCGGTGATGACGGGTCGACGCCGTTCCTATCTCGAGCATTGGGCGCCGCTGCATAACATGACAGTCGAAGAGGCGACCGCGAACTTCCCCAAGGAAGCGGGCATCGCCCGCTACGGCGAGCCTGAGGAAATCGCCGAACTCATGGCGTTCCTCGTATCGCCCGGCGCGCGCTGGATGACAGGCTCGACTTTGCGCATGGACGGGGGCGAAGTGAAGTCGGTCTGAGCGGGATCGGCTCAGGTTCCGACACGACATTCGCGTCGAGAAGACACCGCGAGCGCCGGGCAAGTTGGGAAGGCAAGCCCCGGAGCCGATCGCCTCGCGCGGGCTGAGTGTTAGCGCTGGCCGCGGCGGAGGCGGTCCCGGTGGTGCTAATTATGTGTATATACACTCTTCGGACGGGGTGACAATCCGGAAGGAGTGACAGAAAAAGGCGCCTAACGGATTGAAAGAATTAAGTCGCTGCCAAAGCCGCGCGCGGCGCCGGTCCTCATGAACCGGCGTCTTTCTCCGATGGCGGCGAGCGCGCCGACTTAAGCCGGTTCGTCTGGTTTGGCCTCGGGACCCGGTAACGACAGACGCGGCTTCGCGGCGTCTCCGGCAAGCGACCGGATCTTCACCCGCTTGATCCGGCGGGGGTCGGCGTCAAGCACCTCGTATTCGAATTCCCCTGGCCCGAGGAGAATCTCGCCGCGGTCGGGAACGCGGCCCGCGGCCGCGGTTACCAGCCCCCCGATTGTGTCCACATCTTCCGCCTCGGGAAGCGAAGAAAAATCGAAGTCAGTTGCCTCGGAGACAGCATCGAGGGAGGCTCGCGCTTCCGCGATCCATCCCCCGTCCCCCGACGCGTGAAGCTCCGGCGTCTCGTCCTCGTCATGTTCGTCTTCGATGTCGCCGACGATCGCCTCCATCACGTCCTCGATCGACACGAGTCCGTCGGTCCCGCCGTATTCGTCGATGACCAGCGCCATATGGGTACGGGAGGCTTGCATCTTGAGCAGGAGATCGAGCGCCGGCATTGAAGGGGGCGCGTACAGAACAGGTCTCAGGATTTGAGCCGCCGAGAGCGGCATGTCGAGCCCGGGCTGTCCATCGCCATTGGAAGGCGCCTCATGCCGCGCTTTCATGAGCCCGAAACGGGGATCGGAGGCGAGAAAGACAACGAAGTCGCGGATGTGGATCATGCCGCGTGGATCGTCGAGCGTTTCCTCATAGACCGGCAGGCGAGAATGGCCAGCGGTCCGAAAACAATCAAGCACCTCACTCAGCGGCGTGTCGAGCGATAGCGCGATGACGTCCGCGCGAGGCACCATCACATCCTCTACCCGCACATCATGAAGCGCGAGCACGTTCTTGAGGATTGCGCGTTCCTGCGGGGTAAACTCCTCGCTCGCGCTCTCCTCGAGCGCGTCCTCGATATCGTCGCGCGCCGACGCGGGCGCCAATCCAAACAATGCCCGCACCCGCTCAAACAGGCCCGAGCTCTGTTCTCGAGATCCGCTTGCAGACGGCGTTTCCGCCGGTCCGATCTCATTCGTCACGGTCATCCGCCAACAACTTCGCGCGCATAAGGATCGCTTGCCCCGAGCCGCGTCAGAATTCTTGTTTCGAGCGCCTCCATGCGCTTGGCCTCTGCGTCCGTCTCATGATCGTAGCCGATGAGGTGCAAGAATCCATGGGCGAGAAGGTGGCGATAGTGGTCGGCGAGCGGGACGCCGAGCTCCCCGGCCTCGCGAGCAAGCGTTTCGTAGGCGAGCGCGATATCGCCAAGCGTCGTTGCATCCCTACCATGACCAGGTGGCGCGGCAGGGAACGAGAGCACGTTCGTCGGCTTGTCGAGGCCCCGCCAACGCAGGTTGAGCGCTTGTAAGGCAGCGTCATCGGCGAGGCAGAGGCTTACGTCGCCGCCCACGCCCGGCCCTTCGCTTTCCGCCGCGGCAGCGATCGTCTCGCGCGCAATAACGCGCGCCCGAGGCAGTCGGCGCCAAAGCGACGAGGGAACGCTGATATCGAGCGAAACCTTCATTTGGCCGCGGTTGGCTGTCCCTCTCCGCCTGCGCGTCCATATGCCTCAACGATCTGGCGCACAAGATCGTGACGGACGACGTCGACATGGGTGAAGCGAACGTGACCGATGCTCGGGAGCGACTTGAGAAGTCCGATCGCGTCGCTAAGCCCTGACTTCTGCCCAGGCGCGAGATCCGTCTGGCTAGGATCTCCGTTGACCATCATCCGCGAACCCTCGCCAAGGCGGGTCAGGAACATCTTCATTTGCATGGCGGTCGCGTTCTGCGCTTCGTCCAAAAGGATGGCCGCCTTGGACAGAGTCCGTCCTCGCATGAAGGCGAGCGGCGCGATCTCGATCATGCCGGTCTGGATGCCCCGTTCGACCATGCGCCCATCCATGAAGTCATAGAGCGCGTCATAGACCGGACGCAAATAGGGATCGACTTTGTCTCGCATGTCGCCGGGTAGGAAGCCAAGGCGCTCGCCGGCCTCGACCGCGGGACGCGACAGCACCAGCCGTTCGACCAAACCTTGCTCGAGCAGCGACACCGCGTGTCCGACCGCAAGCCACGTCTTGCCGGTGCCGGCGGGACCTTCGGCAAACACCAACTCAAACTTGCGCAAGGCCGCCAAATATTGGTCCTGCGCCGCGCTTCGGGCGCGCACAACGCCGCGCCTGCGCGTCTTGACGACGCCGAAACTCTCCTTGGACCCCTCCTCACCAGGGAACAGAAGGCCCTGGTACGCGCTCTCAGCTATTATGCCCTCGACATCGCCTTCGCTTGCCGACTGGCCCTGCTTCACGCGTTGGTAAAGTATCTCAAAGACTCGGCGGGCCTGCTCGCTTGCCTCGCGCGGGCCTTTGATAACGATCTGATTTCCATTGGCGTAGGCTGACACGCCCAAGCTGCGCTCGATGCGTGCAATGTTTTGATCGTACTGGCCGAAAACCACCGAAGCGGCGGCATTGTCCGGGAAAGCAATGGCGATTTCAGCAGGTTTGGATTCGCGGAGCGTCGGGTGGATGACCGGTGAGGCGGCGGCGATGCGCGATGGCGAACTATCCTGCGGCTTCAAATTGGCTGTCTCCGTTGTGTCCTGTCCAAGTTCAGAGGCATTCCTCACGCCAGTAAAACCCCGTTTTACGACGCTGGCGAGACAACGCGCCCGCGCAACGAACGCGGCTCGACGGCGATCATCTCGACCTGCATCAGTTCGCCGATCAGCGACTTCGGTCCTTCGGCGAACACGGACTGCATATGAGGCGACCGCCCGATAAGCTGGCCCTCGCGCCGGCCGGGCTTCTCGAACAAAACGTCACGGCGCTGTCCCACACTTGCCCGATTGAAAACTTGTCTCTGAGCCTCGATGAGGTCCTGAAGCGTACTGAGGCGGCGAGCCTTCGTCGCTTCGTCTACCTGTCCGGACATCTCGGCCGCGGGCGTTCCCGGCCGGGGTGAATATTTAAAGGCGTAGGACGATGCGAAGCTGACCGCCCGAACGAGAGCAAGCGTTTGATCGAAGTCGGCGTCGGTTTCGCCGGGATAGCCGACGATGAAGTCCGAGGAGAAGGCGATGTCCGGGCGCGCGGCGCGCACGCGCGCCACGACGTCGAGATAGTCGGCGACGCAATGGCGGCGGTTCATCGATTTCAGGACAGTGTCCGAGCCGGACTGGACCGGCAGATGAAGATAAGGCGCGAGCGCTGGAACCTCGCGATGGGCCTGGATGAGATCCTCGCTCATGTCGTTGGGGTGAGAGGTCATATAACGAACTCGGCGGATTCCTGGTACAGCCGCGACGGCGCGGATCAGCGCGGCGAGCCCGATCGGTTGGCCACGAGCGTCGAGCCCATGATAGGCATTGACGTTCTGGCCGAGCAGAGTGACCTCGCGCACGCCCGCACCAGCAAGGCGCGCAATCTCGTCGAGAACGGCGGCGGCGGCCCTCGAGGCCTCGGCGCCACGGGTGTAAGGCACGACGCAGAACGAGCAGAACTTGTCGCAACCCTCCTGCACGGTCACGAAGGCGGCAACGCCGCGCCGTCGAATCGCGTCGGCCGGCGTCGCCGGCAATTGAGAGAATTTGTCGTCCGCCGGAAATTCAGTGTCCACGACGCCGGGACGGACGCGAGCCTCGCGCAAGAGCTGCGGCAGGCGATGATAGCTCTGTGGGCCAACGACAACATCGACGGCCGGCTGGCGGCGCAGGATTTCCGTTCCCTCGGCCTGAGCGACACAGCCGGCGACGACCAACATTGTCGGTCGGCCTTCCCGGGCGCGTTCTTCTTTCAGCTCGCGCAGCTTGCCCAGCTCTGAAAAAATCTTCTCCGAGGCGCGTTCGCGGATGTGACAGGTGTTGAGAACAATGAGATCGGCGTCCTCGACCCCGAGAGCCTCGCGATACCCGGCTTCGGTGACCAGGTCGCCCATTCGCTCGGCGTCATAGACGTTCATCTGGCATCCGAATGACTTGATGAACGCCTTTGGGTGCGATTCCCGTGGGAGCCTTGCAATCCCATTCGCGTCTTCAAGCACAATCGATACGGACAATTAGGGGCTCCAAGGGGGTCCGGACCTAATGTAGGCGCTTTTGGGTCCCGGGGAAATAGCCGGTAGCAAGATCGCCTGGTCTGGGCGGTAATTGATTCATCATTCACAAAATGTTAATTTGACCCTGCTGCCTGACGCCCCAGCCAGCCGGCGCTCCTCACAGCGCCTTGCGCATCACCACCGCAGTGGCGCGCGTCCCGTCGGTGCGACGATAATAGCCGGCGCGCTCCCCGACTTTGACGAACGTGAAGCGCTCATACAAGGCCAGAGCCGGCGCGTTATCCTTGGCGACTTCGAGGAACATCGCCCTTGCCCCCGCGTTCGCCGTCTGACGCAGGTTCTCGCTGAGAAGTGCCCGACCCACCCCCCTGCCCTGGTGCTCGGCGTCGACGGCAATGGTCAGAATCTCTGCTTCGTCCGCCGCCAGACGCGACAAGACGAAGCCCCGCAAGCGGCCGCTGACCGGATCGAGGGCCGCTGCACCGACGGTCGACGAACTGGCGATGAGCGCCGCCATCTCCTCTGGCGACCAGGGATGGGCGAAACCTTCGGCGTGCAGACGTGCGCAGGCCTGCGCCCGGTCCGGCCGAAGAAGACGGATGACCGGCGGGGGAGATCGGCGCAGGCCGAAGATCATGGATTTGACCCGGCGCTCAGGCCGGCGCCTTGGCAATGGGCTCGGCCGCACTTGGCCGTGCGTCCGGCGGCTTCACGTACAAGGGGCGCGCGGGGCTCTTCGGGGGGTCGACGGCGAGACCCATCCGAGCGAGAGCGACAATGTCCGGCGCGACCCGCGCAGCGTCGAGGTCGTAAGGCAGTCCGGCGCGCTGGGCTTCGCTCGCAGCAAGCGCGGCGGCGTCGCCGGCGAACCAAGCCGGCCCGGCGCCGATCGCGCGCACACACTCCCGGAGCGTATCGCAGCGAGGGGGTCCCAGCGGACGGCCGGACGCCTCGAACAACTGAAAATAGACCGAGCCGTGTCGAGCATCGATTGTGGAGGCTATGATTCCAGTCCGGGACTCACTCAAGAGCGGCGCGGCGAAGGCGGCCAGAGTGGAAACGCCGACCACGGGAATCGCAAGCGCCACCCCCATCGCCCGCGCCATGGCAAGGCCGACGCGGATGCCGGTGAAGGAGCCAGGACCCACGGCGACGGCCATGCGTCCGAGCGAGGGAAAGCCGCCCTCAATGTCCCGCATGACCTCCTAGACCATCGGGGCCAAAGTTTCGGCGTGGCCCCGCGTCATGGGCCGGCTCATAACCGCCAGCGCCTCAGCTCGGCCGCCTTCGACGACGGCGACCGACGCTGCTCCACAGGACGTGTCGATCGCTAGAATACGCATGTCTACCGCCTTGAAGGCCCGCTATCGCGTGATGAGCGTTCCCGCGCCATAGTCGGTCAGAAGCTCAATCAGCACCGCATGCGGGACCTTGCCGTCCAGGATCACGACGCCTTCGACGCCTCTCTCCAGCGCATAGATGCAGGTCTCGACCTTGGGAATCATGCCGCCGGTGATCGTGCCGTCGGCGATAAGGCCGCGAATATCGTCGATCCGCAATTCCTTGATAAGCCCTTTGTTCTTGTCGAGAACCCCGGGAACGTCGGTCAGGAACAGGAGCCGCTTGGCCCCAAGCGCGCCGGCGACGGCGCCGGCGAAAGTGTCGGCGTTGATGTTGTAGGTCTGGCCATCAGGGCCTTGCGCGACCGGCGCCAGGACCGGGATCAACTCGCGGCCGAGGATCTGCTCGAGCACGGTCGAATCCACCTTATCGGGCTCGCCGACAAAGCCGAGATCGACAACGTCTTCGCCGGGACCATGTGGGCGGTGGACCTTCCGCGCGGTGACCATGTTACCGTCCTTGCCGCAGAGGCCAACCGCGCGCCCGCCCTCGGCGTTGATCGAGCCGACGATCTGTTTGTTGATCGATCCGGCGAGCACCATTTCGACGATTTCCATCGTCGGCTTGTCGGTGACCCGGAGGCCGCCGGAGAAGTGCGACTCGATGCCGAGCTTCTTCAGCATCATGCCGATCTGCGGACCGCCGCCGTGCACGACAACCGGATTGATGCCGGACTGCTCCAGAAGCACCATGTCCTTGGCGAAGTCGCGCGCTTTGTCCTCGTCGCCCATCGCGTGGCCGCCGTACTTTACGACGACGATCGCGTCGTCGTAACGCAGCATGTGCGGCAGCGCCTGCATCAGGATTTCGGACTGCTGCTGAGGCGTCGGATTAAGAGGCTCGGCCATCGAGGTTCCCAGGGCGGGTGGCTCCGCTTCTAGCGGCTCACGGTCGGAAGCTCAAACGGTTTGGGACTCGGGCCGGCTTGTTGAAATTATTGGATTTGACCGCGCTTCGCCTCCCGTCGATACTCCTCCAAGCTCAGGTCCGTGCGGAGGTCGACCGCACGATTAAGGGAGAGAGAACGATGAAGCTTTTGGCGATTCTGACACTATCAAGCGTGATGGCGCTGGCTAGCTCGAGCCTGGCTTTCGCCGGCGATCCGGACAGTTGCAAGACTGTCAGGTTCTCGGACGTCGGCTGGACAGACATTACGGCCACGACCGCAATTGCCAACGAGATCTTCAAGGGTCTCGGCTATACGCCGAAGATCACGGTCCTCTCGGTGCCGGTGACCTACGCTTCGATGAAGAATAAGGACATCGACGTTTTTCTAGGCAATTGGCAGCCCTCGATGGAAAACGATCGCAAGCCCTATGTCGAGGATAAATCGGTCCTTGTGACCGGCGCCAATCTGCCGGTCGGAGCAAAATATACTCTTGCCGTTCCACAATACACCTATGACAAGGGCCTCAAGGATTTCGGCGACATCGAGAAATTCAAGGATTCGCTCAAAGGCAAGATCTTTGGCATCGAGCCTGGCAACGATGGCAACCGTCTCGTCCTCGACCTTATCAAGGGCGACAAGTTCGGCTTGAAAAACTTCCAGCTGATCGAATCGAGCGAGCAAGGGATGCTGGCTGAAGTGCAGCGAGCGACCAGTCACAAGGAAGACGTCGTGTTCCTCGGCTGGGCGCCCCATCCGATGAACGTCAACTTCAAAATCCAGTACCTGACCGGGGGCGACGACAGCTTCGGCCCGAATTTCGGCGGCGCGATCGTCTACACCAATGAGCGCGCTGGCTGGGCCGAGCAATGCCCGAACGCGGCCAAGCTCATCGGCAATCTCATCTACACCGTGGATATCGAGAACCTGGTGATGAACAAGATCCTGACTGACGGCGACGAGGGGCCAAAAGCAGCCCAGGAATGGCTGAAGACCAACCCGCCGCAACTCACAGCCTGGCTCGATGGCGTAACGACCTTCGACGGCAAGCCGGGACTCGAGGCGGTTAAGAAGAGCCTTGGTCTGTAAGTGTTACGAACGACTCCTGAAGGAGCCCTCTCCGTCCGCGCGACGCGCGGACGGTCGTTTTAAAGGGGGCTCCCCGGCATTCTCGTTGGAGGGATAGCGTTGGAGAGTTGGTTCACCGAACCCAAAGTGCCCCTTGGACGATGGGTTAAGATCGGGATCACTTGGCTTCAAGACAACGCAGCCGGATTCTTTGATGCGGTGACGGCGCTGATCGACTTTCTGGTCGACGGTTTCACCGCCATCCTGCTCCACATCCCTTTTCTCATCGTCGTTTTCGCCCTCGCGGCGCTCGCCTACTGGATGCACCGGTCCTGGCGTCTCGCGGCCTTCGTGATCATCGCGTTCATCGCCATTGCCAATCTCGGATACTGGCAAGCGACGGTCGAGACGATTTCGCTCGTCGGGTTCGCGACCATTGTGAGCGTCCTAATCGGCGTGCCGCTCGGCATCGCCTCCGCCCATCGCCCGTGGCTCTACGCCTTGCTGCGGCCGTTGCTTGATTTGATGCAGACGCTTCCGACCTTCGTTTACCTCATCCCGACCCTGGTCCTGTTTCATCTCGGTTCAGCGCCGGGCTTGATCTCGACGGTCATTTTCTCCATCGCCGCGCCCGTCCGCCTGACCTATCTCGGCATCGTGTCGGCGCCGACCCCGCTGAAAGAAGCGGGTGAGGCCTTCGGGGCAACAAAGCGCCAATTGCTGTGGAAGGTGGAGCTGCCCTATGCGCTGCCGACGATTATGGCCGGCATCACCCAGTGCATTATGCTGAGCTTGTCGATGGTCGTCATCGCTGCTCTCGTTGGCGCAGCGGGGCTCGGCGTTCCCGTGGTGCGCGCGTTGGGAACCGTCAACATTCCGATGGGCATCGAGGCTGGCGTGTCGATCGTGCTCTTAGCGATCGTGCTCGATCGCGTCTTCCGCAACCCCGAGCGAAAAGGAAGCGCGTGAGATGTCCGCAGTCGTTTTCGAGAACGTCGACATTGTGTTCGGCGACAAGCGGGCCGAAGCGCTCTCGATGGTCGATCGCGGCGCAACGCGCGACGAGATCCTCAAATCTACAGGCGTCGTTCTTGGCGCAGCCGGCGTCAATCTTTCGATCGAGCCGAGCGAAATCTGCGTCCTGATGGGCCTCTCGGGCTCAGGCAAGTCGACAATCCTGCGCGCCGTCAACGGCCTCAATAAAGTGGCGCGGGGCAAGGTTCTAGTCCGCCACGGCGACGGAGCCATCGACGTCGCCCATTGCAGCGCAGACGAGCTCCGGATGTTGCGTACGAGCCGCATCGCCATGGTGTTCCAGCAATTCGCGCTGTTGCCGTGGCGCACGGTCAAGGAGAACGTCGGCCTCGGGCTCGAACTTCGGCGCATGCCGAAGGAGCAGATGGATAAAATTGTCGCCGACAAACTCGCCATGGTGGGCTTGACGCAATGGGCCGGCAAATTCGGTCATGAATTGTCGGGCGGCATGCAGCAGCGCGTGGGTCTGGCGCGCGCCTTCGCGACCGACGCCGATATTCTTCTCATGGACGAGCCGTTCTCGGCGCTTGATCCGCTGATCCGCGACAAACTGCAGGACGAGCTGCTGTTGCTGCAAAAAGATTTGAAGAAGACGATCATCTTCGTCAGTCACGATCTCGACGAAGCGCTCAAGATCGGCAACCGGATCGCGATTCTCGAGGGCGGCCGGATCGTCCAATGCGGGACCGCGGAGGACATCCTCCTGCGCCCTGCCGACGCCTATGTGGCGGAATTCGTCAAACACATGAATCCGCTCAACGTGCTGCGAGGGGCGGCTTTGATGACGCCCGCGGGCTCGCTGCGTCGGAGCGAGAACGAAGTGATGCTTGACCGAGGCGGCCGCGTCCGCGTTCAGCTAGACGCCGACGACAGGCCGGTCGGCGTGACGCTCGACGGAAATGCTGGCGCGATCGCAATCGCCGACCGCGCTACAGGCGAGGTCGCGGCGCGGTCCGAAGACGTGGACATCGTGATCGCGCCGCTCGACCTGAAGATGCGCTCGGCAATCGCCTTGCGCAGTCTATCGGGCAATCCGATTGTGCTGGTCGACGACCTCGGCCGGATGGCGGGGCTGTGCGGCGACGATGAGATCTATCGCGCACTGCTCCAGCAACGCCGGGCCGCGGGCGAGGCCTAGGGGACGTTCGTCCGCTAACCCCGCAACGCCCCGTTCTTCGGATCATAAGGGCTGTTGGGGATGACGATCGCGCGGCGCATTTCGCCGAGGATATGCACGTCGACCCCATCGCCGACGTTCGAGAATTCAGGCTTCACCATGGCCAGCGCCAGCGACTTGCCCACTCTCCAGCCATAGCCACCGGAGGTCGTGCGCCCAATCATGGCGCCATCCTTCATTACCGGCTCGGAGCCGCGCGCATCGGCGTCGGTCACGCCTTGGACCTCGAGGGTCACCAGCCTGTTCTCGAAGCCCTTGGCTTTCCAGGCGATGAGCCCGTCGAGGCCGAGAAACGGACCCTTGTTAAAATCAACGAATCGTTCGAGATCTGATTCTAGCGCTGCGTATTCGATCGACAATTCGCGCCCGATGAGCTTGTAAGACTTTTCCAGCCTAAGCGAATCCATGGCGCGGATTCCGAATGGCTTGATGCCAAACGGCGCGCCGGCCTCCATCAACGCGTCAAAGACAGCATTCTGCATCTCGATGGGATGGTGGAATTCATAGCCAAGCTCGCCAACGAAATTGACCCGCATTGCGATAAGGCCCGCGGCCTTGATCGACAGGCGTCGGGCAGTCAGCCATGGGAACGCTTTGTTCGAGACGTCGATGTCGGCGACCTTGGCCAGCACTTCGCGCGAGCGCGGCCCAGCGAGCACCAGCACGCCGCGCTGAGTCGTCACCTTGTCGATGCGCGCGCTGTTGTCGGCTGGCAGGAGTTTTTCCAGCACGTCGAAATCATGCGTCTCAAGCGCTCCGGCGGAAATGAGATAGAATCGCTCGGGGCCAATGCGAGTCAGCGTGAATTCGGCGCGCACGCCGCCTCGTTTGGTGAGAAGATAGCTCAGAGTTACGCGGCCGATCGCCTTTGGTGCGCGATTGGTGAGGATAGAATTTAGCCAACTCTCAGCGCCTGGACCTGAAACCTCGCATTTGGCGAAGGCCGACATATCCATGAGGCCGACGTTCTCGTGCACGTTTCGGCACTCTTCGCCAACAAACTGAAAATAGTTCGAGCGGCGAAAGCTCCATTTCTCGCGCGGCTCCTCGCCGGGGCCAACAGGGGGATGGTTCTCGTTTAGAAGCACATCCGGCTTGGCGAGCTCGGCCTCACTCAGCGCGTAGCCTTGCGGCGCGAACCAGTTCGGCCGCTCCCAGCCGTAGACGGAGCCGAACACGGCGCCGAGGTCCTTCATCCGCCCATAACAGGGCGTCTGGCGGAGCGGGCGCGCGGCTGCTCGTTCCTCATCGGGATAGTTCACGGTGAAGACCTTGGCGTAGGCCTCCT
>DATCEJ010000174.1:0-2409 GCA_036510135.1 Roseiarcus sp.
CCGACCGCACGACCGCGAACGGCGACGTCTGCAACAAGATCGGCACCTACCTGAAAGCGCTCGCCGCGCGCGACAATTCGGTGCCGTTCTATGTCGCGCTGCCGTCGCCGACCATCGACTGGACGGTTCATGACGGCGTGAAAGATATCCCGATCGAGGAGCGCAGCGCTGACGAAGTCAACTTCATCCAGGGTCGAAGCGATGACGGATCGATCACGCGCGTGAGGATCGCGCCGGAAGGGGACCACGCCGCCAATCCGGCGTTCGACGTCACCCCGGCCCGGTTGGTAACTGGGCTCATCACCGAGCGCGGTGTGGCGGAGGCGTCGCCGCAAGGGCTGAAGGCGCTGTTCCCCGAGCGAGCTTGAGGGGCGGCTCTGTTCTCAAGCGAGCCGCCGTGTAGAATCGTGTCGGGGAGTTTTGCATGATGCGTCCGCTTACGGGCTTGAAGGTGGTCGAGTTCGAAGGCATCGGTCCCGGTCCGCTCGCCGGGCGCATGCTGGCGGATCTCGGCGCCGATGTTGTCGCGATCGCCCGTCCAGACAAGGCCCCTCTCGGCGATCCCGGCCGGCCGCTCTCCGAGGGGCCGCTGCGGCGCGGCAAGCGTATTGTTTCCCTCAATCTCAAGACCCCCGAAGCGCTCGAAGAAGCCCTGACGCTGATCGAAACGGTCGATGCTCTGATCGAGGGCAATCGGCCCGGCGTTATGGAGCGCCTTGGGCTCGGTCCATCTGACTGCGCGAGGCGCAATCCGCGGCTGGTCTATGGCCGCATGACCGGCTGGGGGCAGGACGGCCCGCTCAGCGACGCCGCGGGTCACGACCTCAACTATCTTGCGCTCAGCGGAATCTTGTCGCTCGCCGCGCGTGACGGACAAGCGCCGATTGCCCCGCCAACGGTCCTCGGCGACGGAGGCGGCGCATTGGGTCTTGCCTTCGGAATCATGGCCGCCGTCTTCGCCGCGGGGCGCAGCGGCAAGGGCTGCGTGATCGACTGTTCGATTCTCGATATGGCGGCGTGCCTCGGCGGCATTGCGCTCTCGGCGCGGGCGTCCGGAATGCTCGACGCGCCGAGCCCGTTCCACGACTCGCCGTTCTACGACGCCTACGCCTGCGCCGACGGACACTATGTCACCGTCGGCGCGCTCGAGCCTCAATTCTACGGCCTTTTGGTCGACAAGCTCGGCCTTGCGGACATCGACCCAAAGGAGCAATACGACCGAGCCACGTGGCCGGCGCTGAAGGCGCGGTTGCGAGCGCTGTTCCTGAGCCAGCCGAGCGGGCATTGGCGCGCCCTGCTCGAGGGCTGCGATGCCTGTTTCGCCCCGGTGCTGAGCCTCGCCGAAGCCGTGGCCCATCCGCATATCAAGGCCCGCGGAGTTTACAAGAATGGCTCCGCCGGCGAACTGGAAGCGGCCGCGGCGCCGCGCTTCTTGCCGCTCGAATGAGGCGCGCTGCGGCACGATTCGAGAAGGAACGAAAGCTTAGCGATGCTGAATAGCGTGATGCCTGAGACGCTTGTGTTTCCCAACCCCAACCCGCCGAAACCCGGCGAAACGATCGAGGTCCGTCCGGGCGTCTTCTGGGCTCGTTTCCCCCTTCCGTTTCGGCTTGATCACGTCAACATCTATCTGATCGAAGACGGTGACGGCCTGGCGGTCGTCGATGCCGGGATCGACGACGCGCAATCGCGCGCCGTCTGGGAGGCGCTGCTCGACGGCCCGCTTCGAGGCCGCAGACTGACGCGCGTCATCGCAACCCATTTTCACCCGGACCACGTGGGTCTGGCCGGGTGGCTCTGCGAGCGCTTCGGCCTGCAGCTTGCGATGAGCGAAGCGGAATATCTGATCGCGCTCAACATCCGCCTCGATCCACAGGGGCTCAGGTCGGAGCCCTATCGCAGTTTCTACCGCTCGCATGGGCTGACCGAGGAAAGCACAGAGCTCTTGCTAGGCAACGGGCTGCAATATCTGAGAATGGTCTCCCCGCCTCCAAAAACGTTTCTGCGCCTCATTGCCGAGGAACGGGTCAGGATCGGCGGCCGTGAATTCGAAGTGATCACCGGCGCCGGCCATTCGCCCGAGCAGGTGATGCTCTATTCAAAAGCCGATAATTTCGTCCTTATCGGCGATCAGGTGCTGGCCAAGATCTCGCCCAACGTCAGCGTCGAGGCAATGGATCCGGAAGGGGATCCGCTGGGCGCCTACCTGCGCTCGCTCAAGAGGCTCAAGGCGAAGCTGCCGGAGGACGTCCTGGTTTTGCCGGGGCACAGGCTGCCGTTCGTTGGACTGCACACGCGCGCCGACGAACTCATCGCTCACCATGAGGCGCGCTGCATGGCGGTTGTCGAGGCTTGCAAACAGGGGCCGCAGACGGTCGCCGAACTCGTGCCGGTCATTTTCGGACGCCA
>DATCEJ010000175.1:0-10788 GCA_036510135.1 Roseiarcus sp.
TTGAGCGGGCCCAAAGCCTTCATTCTCCATCTGGAGCGCGCGACTTCACGGGCGGCCACGGTCCAGTCGCTGCGCGCCAACCTGCCCATCGAGAGCGAGGTCCTGACGGCGGTCGACGGGTCGCGTCTCACGCCGCAAGAGGTCGACCAGACTTGCGCCCGGCTGCGTTTCCGGCCCATCTATCCGTTCCCGCTGACGAGGACGGAGGTCGGCGTTTTCCTCAGCCACCGCTTGGCCTGGCGGCGAATCGTCGATGACGCGCTCGACTTCGCCTTCATCTTCGAGGACGACGCCGAGATTGACCCCTCCGCATTCGCGGCGCTGGTCGAATTCGTGACCCTCGAACGGCCGGCCTGGGACTATGTGCTGCTGCCGGCTCAGCCGATCCGAAACGGCGTGGTCGTCGCGAGCCGCGGTGGCCTTACGCTGCTGCGCCCCGACGCGCCGCCGTTAAGGGCGATCGCGCAGATCGTCTCGCTCGCGGCGGCCAGGCGGCTCCTCGATCGCACGCTGCCCTTCGACCGGCCGATCGACACGCTGATGCAGATGACCTGGGTCACCGGCCAGCCGGTGCTGGTCGCCTCGCCCTCGCCGATCCGCGACGTTTCGCTTGAGACCGGGGGAAGCACCGTCCAGCGCAAATCGATGAGCCTCGTCGAGCGCCTCCGCCACGAGGCGCTGCGCCCGATTTATCGCGCGCAGGTGCTGGCCCGTTACCGGCGGCATCTCAAGCAAGCGTCCCGCTAGAGCCGGGACGAATCGATGCGGCGACTGCGATAAAGTCAGAAATCTATGAAATATGTTGACATTGTCAGAAATATGAGATAATGTTGGCGAGATGTTCCAGTCACGCCGAGACATGACGTCGACGCTTTGTGAAGCAGGCCGCCGCTCGGGCGCCCATTGCGCCCCTGAACCTCGTTCGAGGGGGCCGGGTTTCGAGTTGGGTCGAAGGATCTTGCGCGAAAGCGGCGAGTGATCGAGTGACAAAAAAAGACACTCAAGTCTATGAAATCATTGGCCCGCGTCCATTTGTACGCGGGCGCGTCCGGGTCGCTTTCGGCGGTTGAACTTTCCGCGCGTGAACCTGTTCGCCGCGCCCTACGCCCTGCCTATCAGGCGACCGCCGCCCCCATCAGCTTTCGCGCCGCGGCCGCGCTCATGGGCTGGCCGAAAGCCGAGCCTTGCGCGAACTGGCAGCCGAGCTGGGCAAGCTCGACGGCGTCGGATTCGGTTTCCGCCCCCTCGGAGATGACGTCCATGCCGATCTCCTGCGCCATGGCCACGATCGAACGCAGGATGGGCGACCGGGCGCCGAAGGCGTTGGGCCTGACCAGCGAGGCGTCGATCCGCATCGCGTCGAAGCGGTACTCCGGCAGATGACCGAGCGAGGTGTAGCCGGCGCCGAACCGGTCGAGCATGAGCGCCGCGCCGATTTCGCGCACCCGCTGCAGGAGGACTGCGGCGTATTCCGGGTTCTCCATCACCAGGCTCTCCGCCGCGGCAAGCTTGAGCGAGCCGCGCTGGACGTAATGGCGGCCGAGCGCGGAGCGCACGTCGAGCAGGAGGTCGTGGCTGAGCATCTGGCGCGAAAAGGCCGCGACCGTCGCGAAGATCGGCGGATTGACTTCAAGCGCCTTCTGCCATGCGGCGAGCTCCCTCGCGGTCGATTCCAGAGCGTAAGCGCCGATGTCGACGATCGCGCCGGTCGACTCGGCGGCCTGGAGGAACTCATCGTCGCCGAGGACCCCGAGTCTCGGATGACGCCAACGGATCAGCGACTGGAATCCGGCGACCGTGCGATCCTCGAGGCGCACGATGGGTCGGTAGAGTATCGAGATCTCGCCGCGCTCGAGCGCGCGCCGCACGTCGTTGCCGAGCGTCTGCCGGTCGGTGCGATGGAGGCGCATGTGGGGGGCGAAAATCTCCACCCGGTCGCCGCCGGCCTTCTTGGCGTTGGCGAGCGCGAGCTGTGCGTCAGCGAGAAGATCGCCGCCTTTGTCGTGCAGCTTCGGATTGTAATGCGCCGCGCCGATCGACACGGACAGTGTGATTTCCCGCTCGCCAAAGCTGATCGGCGAGGCGAGCACCGCGCGCAAGGCGTCGATCCTTTCGGGCGCGTCCATCGAGCCCGGTTCGGCGAGCACGATCGCGCCGAACATGTCGCCGCCCAGACGAGCCAGCGTATCGCCGGGACGTAGATCCCGCGCCAGGCGGCGGGCCACGGCTAATAGCGCCGAGTCGCCGATCGACAGCCCGTAGGAATCGTTGACCGCGCGGAATTCGTCGACGTCGATCACCATCACCGTCGGCGTGGCCCCGCCGGGCTTCTGCGCCAGGAGAATCGCCGCGCCCAGCCGATCAGCGAATAGCTCGCGGTTCGGAAGGCCGGTCAGATTGTCGTGAACCGCGTCATGGAGCATGCGCTCTTCGGCCGACTTGAGTTCGGTCACGTCCGATAGCGAGCCGATCACCCGCACCACCTCGCCGTCGGCGCTGATGACCGGCCGGGCCTTCAGAACGTACCAGAAATAATGTCCGTCCGATCCGCGCAGCCTCAGATCGTGATTGATGCGGCCCGAGCGCTGATGCAGGAGCCCGTCCAGCGCGAGTGTGTAACGGTCGCGATCGAGAGGATGCAACACGTCGAGCCAGCCGGCGGCCGGCCCCGCGAGCGCTCCGCGGTTGAGCCCGAGCTGGCTTTCGATCGCCTCGCTGCCGTTCACCTCGTCGGTCAGCACGTTCCAATCGAAGATCGCCTCGCCCGATCCGGTCATGGCCAGCGAACGCCGCTCGGCGTTGGGGCCGCTGTCCATGGCGCCGCCGGAGCCGGAAAAGGCGAATTGCATCACCGTGAAGCCGATCAGCATGACGATCAGCACCAAGCCGCCGACCAGGCCCGGCGCCGCAAGGTCATTGGTCAGATAGCCGAGCGCCGCCGCGCCCGCGGCCACCACCCAGACCGCGAGCAAGTACCAGGTCGGGATCAGCATCACGGCGCGGTCGGACCCGCGCGCGGCGAGGCTCAGGATGAGCAGGAACCCAACACCGGCGACGGTGGCGATCGAGATCCTCGCCACCCCCGCGGCGACCGCGGGATTATAGACCGACAACCCGACCACGGCCCCCATCAGCACGAGCCAGGCGAACGCGAAATGAGTGTAGCGCACGTGCCATCGGCGCAGATTGAGGTAGGCGAAGAGAAAAATGATGAGCGTCGCCCCGATCGTCGCCTCGACCCCGGCGCGCCAGATTCTTTCCGATGCATCGCCTAAGCCGAACATCTTGCGCCAGAAACCGAAGTCGATGCAGACGTAGGCGAACACCGCCCAGGCCAGCGCTGCGGCGGCGGGAAAAATCATCGCGCCGCGGACCACGAAGACGATGGTCAAGAACAAAGCCAGAAGCCCGGCGATGCCGATCAGAATCCCTTCGTAGAGGGTGAGGCTCGCCGACTTGTCCTTGAACGCGTCCGGCTCCCACAAATAAACCTGCGGCAGGTTCGGCGTGCGCAGCTCCGCGACATAGGTCACGGTCGTTCCGGGATCGAGGGTCAGGCGAAAGACATCGGAATCCGCGCTGTCCTCACGCTCCGGCGCCGCGCCCTGGCTTGCGGTGATGGTCGTGATGCGCGACGACCCGAGATCCGGCCAGATGAGGCCCGAGCCGACAAAACGAAAATGCGGCGCCACGATCAGCCGCGTCAGCTGCTCCTCGGAATCATTGGTCAGCGCGAACACGATCCAGGCCGGGTTAGCGCCCGGCTCGAGAGCGCTGACCTCGATCCGGCGGACGATGCCGTCGGCGCCGGGCGCTGTCGACACCTGGATACGATCACCCTGCGCGCTGTAACGCTCGACCACCCGGGTCAAATCGATCGCATCCGACTCCGGCGAAACCCTCACGGATTGCACGGCATAAACGGGCCGGCAGAACGCCGCCAACGCAGCGAGGAGGATGACGACGCCGACAAGGCTGCGCCACGCGCCCGAGGCGGGTTTTGCAGATCGGCCTACGGAACGCGTTCCGCCTTGGCGGCTCAGGCGATCGCTGAGGGTTGGTTCAGTCAAGATTGGTCCACGCCAGTCGCGGACGCGCGTCGCTTTGGACCAGCCCGAACAGGACGTGGTCGCGCCAAGCCCCGTTGATCTTGAGAAATCCGTGCGCGTAGCCCTCGCGCCGGAAGCCGTTGCGCTCGAGGAGCGCGATCGATGGCGCATTTTCCGGGATGCAGGCGGCTTCGATCCGGTGCAGCCGCAATTTGGCGAGCGCGAATTCGACCGTCACCGCAACCGCACGCGTCATGCGCCCTCTGCGGGCATGCGGGGCTCCCATCCAGTAGCCAAGCGTTCCGCTTTGCGACACCCCGCGCCGCACCCCGCCGAGGGTGATTCCGCCCAAAAGTTCATCCGTTATGCTGTCGAAAATGAGAAACGAATAGGCCTCGTCGCGAGCTATGTCGTCATCCTGACGCTTGAGGCGCCGGCGAAATGCGGCGCGGGTCAAATCGTCGTCCGGCCATGTTGGTTCCCACGGCTCGAGAAAACCGCGGCTTGCAGCGCGCAACTTCGACCACGACGAATAGTCCGTCAGCGCCGCCGGTCGCAGGTAGAGGCCATCGCCGCGGAGCACGGGCTCTGGCGCAACAGGTCGCGTCAAGCCGAAAAGCGCCATCATACCCCTTTCAAGGCGGCAGCGATCTTCGCTTGGCCGGGGGCTTTGCCGACCGCGCCGATCATCGCCACGGCGGGGGCCGATCTAAGCATGGCGGCGCCGGTTTTGCGAACGTCTTCGACGGTGACCGCATCGACGCGGGCCAGCATCTCGTCGAAGGACAGCGGGCGTCCGTAGATCTGCATCTGGCGCGAGAGCTGATGGACGCGCGCCCCGGGCTGCTCGAGCGCCGTCACCAGCGAGACCTTCATCTGCGCCTTGGCGCGGCGAATTTCCGATTCCTCAAGCCCGTGCGCGGCCTCGCCAAGGCAATCGAGCGAGGCCGAGACCACCTCGGCCACATCTTTGTGAGCCGAGGCTGCGTAGAAACCGAACAGGCCGGTGTCGATGAAGTCCCAGTGGAAGCCATAGATCGAGTAGGCGAGGCCACGTTTTTCGCGCACCTCCTGAAAAAGCCGCGACGACATGCCCCCACCCGCAGCGGCGGCGAAGACCTGGGCGGCGTCGTGATCCGCCGCGCTCGAAGCACGACCCTCGAAGCCGACCACGACATGCGTCTGCTCGAGGCGCCGCTTAACCTTGATCTCGCCGCCACGATAAGCAGCTTGCGCTTCGGCCGGCGCCCGAGCCGCAGAGAGCGTTCCGAGGCGAGACTGAACAAGATCGACGATATGATCGTGTTCGACCGCCCCGGCGGCTGCGACGACGGTGGCGCCGGCGCTGTAGCGGCGACCCAGATAAAGATCGATCGCCGCCCGGTCGAAGGCCTCGACCCCCTCCCGCGTGCCGAGGATCGGCCGGCCGATCGGCTGGTCCGGAAAGGCGGTCGCCGTGAGGAGGTCGAACACCAAATCGTCTGGCGTGTCGTCGACCGCTCCGATTTCCTGGACGACGACGTTCTTCTCGCGTTCGAGCTCCTCCGGGGCGAACGCGCTTTCGGTGAGAAGGTCACCGATGACGTCAAGCACGAGATCGGCGTCGTTCGCCAGAACGCGGGCGAAATAGCTTGTCCGTTCGACTCCGGTCTCTGCGTTCAGGTCGCCGCCGACGTTTTCTATCGTCTCGGCGATTTCGCGCGCGCTTCGACGGCGCGTGCCCTTGAACGTCATATGCTCGATGAAATGGGAGAGCCCGTGCTCGCTTGCTTGCTCATAGCGCGATCCCGCCTCGACGAACACGCCGATCGCCGCCGTCTTAACGTGGGGCGTCGTCTCGGTGACGACGGCGAGCCCCGTGGGAAGGCCCGTAACTTGAACGCTCACGCGGCGACCCGCGCAGCCTGACGCAGGTAATCGGCCACCGTCCGGGCGTTGTTGGGGAGGACGACGATCGCTTCCTTACGCCCCATCAGGTCAGAGACATGGTCTGGCAGCGGGGGCCTGACGCCAGTCGCGGCCTCGACGGCGTCGGGAAATTTCGCTGGATGGGCCGTTGCAAGCGCGACGACCGGCGTCGCGGGCGAGGCGGCAAGCGCTTTCCGCGCGGCGTGAACGCCCACCGCTGTGTGCGGATCGATGATCATGCCGCTTGCGCGGTAGATCTGGCCCATCTCCTCGGCGCATGCGGGCTCGTCGACCCGGAACGCATCGAAGTCGCCGCGTATGCGCGCGAGCGTGGGGGGCGGAATCGTGAATGCGCCCTCTTTGGCCAGCGCATTCATTCGCGCCACCACCTCTTTCGGCTCCCGGTCAGACGCCTCGAACAGGAGCCGCTCGAAGTTCGAGGACACTTGGATGTCCATCGACGGCGACTGTGTGGCTTTGACCGCGTTTGGCGCATAGCGTCCGGTGGCGAGCGTGCGCACGAGAATGTCGTTCTCGTTGGTCGCGACGATCAAACGCTCGATCGGCAGTCCCATCCGCTTGGCGTAATAGCCGGCCAGAACGTCGCCGAAATTGCCGGTCGGAACGGCGAAGGAAATGGGCCGATCGGGCGCGCCAAGCGCGGCGGCGGCGACGAAATAATAGACGATCTGCGCCAGGATCCGCGCCCAATTGATGGAATTGACGCCCGTGAGATGCATCTCGTCGCGGAAGGCAAGGTCGCCGAACAGGTCCTTGACGATGCGCTGACAGTCGTCGAACGAGCCTTGGATCGCAAGCGCGTGGACGTTGGACGGATTGGCCGTCGTCATCTGCCGGCGCTGGACGTCCGACACCCGCCCTTGCGGGTAGAGGATGAACACTTCGACCTGGGACTGCTCGGCAAAGGCGTCGATCGCCGCGGCGCCGGTATCGCCCGAGGTCGCGCCAATGATCGTCGCCCGGGCATTTTTGCGCCGCAAAACGCGATTCATCGCCTGGCCCAGCCACTGCATGGCGAAATCCTTGAACGCCAACGTGGGTCCGTGGAACAGTTCGAGCGCGAACAAATTGTCATCGACCTGCGTGAGCGGCGCAATCGCGGCGTGACGGAAGCCGGAATAGGCGGCCCCGGTCAGCGACTTCACTTCGGCGTGATCGAAATCGTTTTCGACGAAGGGCGCCATGAGCCGCGCGGCCGCTTCCGGATACGGAACGCCCCTCAACGCCCGGATGGCGTCCGGCGGCAAATGGGGAACGGTGAGCGGCACATAAAGGCCGCCGTCGCGTGCGAGACCCGCGAGGAGCGCGTCCGCAAAGCCGAGCATCGGCGCGGCGCCGCGCGTAGAAATATAATCCACGATAAGAGAATCCTTGGCTGATCCGTCCCCTAACGCAAACTGCGCCAAAGTGGAATGGCCGGGGACTTGGTTGGCGAATCGGGCCAAAACAAGACGCATAGAATTGGGATTTGCGCGTTCGGAATGCCCGGTAGCCTATATTCGCACTTGAAAATGCCTAACAACCTTCCGTAACGTGACACAATGATAACACATGGCGCGGTCCTAAAGACCGAGCCGATCGATTGGGACGCGAGGATGAGCGCGGCGTTTCTGGCTTTTTTGCGTAAACTGATTCGTAAGGGCCACCTGGAGGTGGCGACCGCCGATGGACTCGTGGAGACTTTTGGCGACGGCGCGGGGCCGCCGCTCGGCGTGAAACTTTTGGACGGCGCGGCGGAACGGCGGCTGATGCTCAATCCGGCGCTGGCGCTGGGCGAACTCTACATGGACGGACGGGTGGTCGTAACCAAAGGCGACCTGTACGACGTGCTGGCGCTTGGCGCGCAAAACCTAGGGGAGCTCGACGGTCGGCCTTGGGCGAAGGCGCTCGCCAAGGCGCGCCTAACGCTCCGTGGCCTGCACCAGCGCAACGACAGAGTGCGCGCCAAGCGGAATGTCGCGAGCCACTACGACCTCGATCAGCGGCTTTATAATCTCTTCCTCGATTCCGACCGCCAGTATTCCTGCGCCTATTTCGAATTTCCCGGCCAGTCGCTCGACGACGCGCAAACCGCCAAGAGGCGTCACCTCGCTGCCAAGCTCCTCGTGAAGGATGGCGCAACCACGCTCGATATCGGCTGCGGCTTTGGCGGTCTGGCGCTCTATCTCGCGGGCGTTGGGGGCGCGCGCGTGACTGGCGTCACTTTGTCCGAGGAGCAGTTCGCCGTCGCCACCGCTCGCGCCCGCGAAACAGGGCTCGCCGATCGGGTCGAGTTTCGGCTGCAGGACTATCGCGACGTTCCCGAAAAGTTCGACCGCATCGTCTCGGTCGGCATGTTCGAGCACGTCGGCGTCACCCACTATGACGAGTTCTTCACCAAAGTTCGCGGGCTGCTCAAGGACGATGGGGTGATGCTGCTCCATTCGATCGGCCGCAACTCCGTTCCCGGCGTCACCAACCCCTTCATCCGCAAATATATCTTCCCCGGCGGGTATATTCCGAGCCTGTCCGAAGTGCTGCCGGCGATCGAACGGGCCGGCCTCTATGTGACGGACATCGAGATTCTGCGCCTGCATTACGCCGAGACGCTGCGGGCCTGGCGTGAACGCTTCATGGCCCGGCGGGACGAAGCAAAGAAGCTTTACGACGAACGCTTCTGCCGGATGTGGGAATTCTATCTCGCCGGTTCAGAAACCGCATTCCGCGTCGACGCGCATATGGTGACGCAGATTCAGCTCGCCAAGCGTCAGGAGATGGTGCCATTGACCCGGGACTACATCCCGGAGCGGGAGGCGGAGCTTCGGCGCCGCGAGGCGGCGCGCTCCCAGATCCGCCACGCGGCGGAATAGTCTTAAGCCGCCTCAGCGTACCGAACCGCGAGTCCCGTCGCCGTTACCCGCTCGAGCCGGAGACCGTCTATCTCGCAGCCTTTGCAGCCTTCGATGTCGAACTGGACGTCGACGACGCCCTCGCCTCCGTACTCCTCGGCTTCGCGCGTTAACGCGTCGATGGCCGCCTGACGGTCCGCTTCCGTGCCTGGACCGCCTGCCGCGCGCCAGGGCCCCGTGGCGCGAATTCGCCCGATCGCAATCGTACGCCGGCCGTCATCCAGGGCGGCCGCAAAACTCACTCGCATGAATTCAGTCCATATGCTGAAGCGCAGACTCCATATCGCGCTCGGCCTTTCCGACTCGTTAACAAGCCATTACGACGACAAATAGGCCATTTTTGTGACGTTGAAACGCAATGTGCGGCGCATTGGCGCCGCACATGTATGTAGCGCCCAGATCGGGCTTTGCTACTCGGCCGTAACGGCCGGCTCGGCCGCCTGCGCCTTTTCCAGGTCGGCGCCCGTCTGCTGGTCGACCACGCGCATCGACAGCTTGACCTTGCCGCGATCGTCATGGCCCATGACCTTGACCTTGACCCGGTCGCCTTCCTTGACGACGTCGGTGGTCTTGTTGACCCGCGCCTTCGCGAGCTGCGAAATGTGGACGAGGCCGTCCTTCGAACCGAAGAAATTGACGAAGGCGCCGAATTCAACCGTCTTGACCACCGTGCCGTCGTAGATCTGGCCGACCTCCGGGTCCGAGGCGATCGACTTGATCCAGTTGACGGCCGCCTTGATCTTCGCGCCGTCGCTCGAGGCGATCTTGACCGTGCCGTCATCCTCGATATTGATCTTGGCGCCGGTCTTTTCGACGATCTCGCGGATCACCTTGCCGCCCGTGCCGATGACCTCCCGGATCTTGTCGGTCGGGATCTTCATCGTCTCGATGCGGGGCGCGAACTCTCCAAGCTCGGCCCTGGCTCCCGTGAGCGCCTTGCTCATTTCGCCCAGGATATGCAGGCGCCCGTCGCGCGCCTGAGCCAGCGCCTGGCGCATGATCTCCTCTGTGATGCCGGCGATCTTGATATCCATTTGCAGCGAAGTGACCCCTTCGCTCGTGCCCGCGACCTTGAAGTCCATGTCGCCCAGATGGTCCTCGTCGCCGAGAATGTCGCTCAGCACCGCGAAGCGCTCGCCCTCCAGGATCAGGCCCATCGCGATGCCTGCGGTCGGGCGCTTGAGCGGCACGCCCGCGTCCATCAGCGCCAGCGACGATCCGCATACCGTCGCCATGGACGATGAGCCGTTCGACTCGGTGATCTCTGAGACGACGCGGATGGTGTAAGGAAATTCGGCCGCGGTCGGCAGCATCGGGCGAATGGCGCGCCAGGCGAGCTTGCCGTGCCCGATTTCGCGCCGGCCCGGCGCCCCCATGCGGCCGGTTTCGCCGACCGAATAGGGAGGAAAGTTGTAGTGGAGCAGGAACCGCTCCTTATAGGTCCCGTCCAGCGAATCGACATATTGCTCGTCCTCGCCCGTGCCGAGCGTGGCGACGACCATCGCCTGCGTTTCTCCACGCGTGAACAAAGCCGAGCCATGGGTTCGGGGCAGCACCCCGACCTCGGCCAGGATCGAGCGCACCGTGGTCAGGTCCCGCCCGTCGATGCGGCGCTTGTGGTCGAGAATGTTCCAGCGCACGACCTTGGCCTGAGCCTTGTGGAACGCCTCCGCGACTTCGCCTGAGGGAAACTTCGGGTCGGCGCCAGCGGGCGCGAGCGCGCCAAACACCTTCGCCTTGGCGGCGTCGAGAGCGGCGTAGCGCTGCTGCTTCTCGGTGATCGAATAGGCGGCGCGCAGATCGGCCTCGCCGACTTCCATCACCGCCTTCTCGACCGCAGAATGATCGTTGCCGGCGAGGTCGCGCGGCTCCTTGGCGGCCTTCTCGGCCAGACGGATAATCGCCTGGATGACCGGCTGGAA
>DATCEJ010000176.1:0-9171 GCA_036510135.1 Roseiarcus sp.
ACGATGAGCGCCGTCGCCTCTTCCGCCGACAGCCCTCGTTGCAGGCAATAAAACAGCTGCTCCTCCGAAACCTTCGACGTGGTGGCCTCGTGCTCGATCACCGCCGCGGCGTTCTTCGCCTCAATATAAGGGACCGTGTGAGCGCCGCACTCGTTCCCTATCAGGAGCGAATCACAATTGGTGAAATTGCGCGCTCCTGTCGCAAGCCGGTGCACCGACACCTGACCCCGATAGGTGTTTTGGGATTTGCCAGCGGCAACCCCCTTGGAAATGATGCGGCTCGTCGTGTTGCGGCCGAGATGAATCATCTTCGTGCCGCTGTCGACCTGCTGATGACCGTTTGAAATCGCGATCGAATAGAATTCGCCGCGCGAGGCCTCGCCGCGCAAAATACAAGACGGATACTTCCAGGTGATCGCCGACCCGGTTTCCACCTGCGTCCAGGAGATTTTCGATCGGGCGCCGCGGCAATCCCCGCGCTTGGTGACGAAGTTATAGATGCCGCCGCGGCCCTGAGAATCGCCGGGATACCAGTTTTGCACCGTTGAGTATTTAATCTCGGCGTCATCGAGGGTTATAAGTTCCACGACGGCGGCATGAAGCTGGTTCTCGTCTCTCTTCGGCGCCGTGCATCCTTCTAGGTAGCTGACATAAGCGCCCCGGTCGGCGATGATGAGCGTGCGCTCGAACTGTCCGGTATTTCTCTCGTTAATGCGAAAATAGGTTGAGAGCTCCATCGGGCAGCGCACGCCTGGCGGCACGTAAACGAAGGAGCCGTCTGAGAAGACTGCCGAATTGAGCGTTGCATAGAAATTGTCCGTGCTCGGCACAACCGTTCCCAGATATCGGCGGACGAGATCGGGATGATTTCGGACGGCCTCGGAGAACGAGCAGAAAATGACCCCGGCCTTGGCTAGCTCCGCCTTGAAAGTCGTTGCGATCGAAACAGAGTCGAAGACGGCGTCGACCGCTACCCTGGGCTTCTCCACTCCGGCGAGGATTTCCTGCTCAACAAGCGGGATACCGAGTTTGGCGTAGGTGCGCAGCAACTCAGGATCCACCTCGTCGAGCGACTTCGGCACCGGTCCAGATTTTGGCGCGGCGAAGTAATAAATCTCCTGGTAGTTGATCGGCGGATGGCTGACGCGCGCCCACTTTGGCTCTTCCATCGTTTGCCAACGACGAAAGGCGTCAAGCCGCCATTCTAGCAGCCATTCCGGCTCAGCCTTCTTTTCCGAAATAAATCGAACGGTGTCTTCGTTCAGACCCTTTGGGGCCATATCCGATTGGATCGGACTAATGAAGCCGTATTTATAAGCGTCGACCTCAACCGAACGGACGCGATCGACGGTCTCCTGGACGGCCGCCATGAGTAACTTCTCCTCGCCATGACGGTTTCAAGGACCGCCGGTGGGGGTCTGTTGGCCCCGGCTCAAAAAATGGTCGCTTCGACCGGGATGCTGCGCCCTATATGGCGTCCATGCGCGCCGATTGCAAATGTCTTCCGGTCGCGCTGGTGCAATGCAAAAGCTTAGCGCGCCTATATTTCACATACTACTCGTGTTATTATAGCTATGCGGCGCTCGTCGCATCTATTGAGCGCGCGGCGCTTATGCCGCCTGGTGGCTTATACCGCCTCGCCGCGCAATTGGGCAGAGAGCTTCCTCAAATCAATCGGGTTCGCATCGCGCTCGTCAGAAGCGTGGGGTCGTCGGTCCTCAGAACGGGCGGAAATATCCGCGAACTTCATTCGCATCGGCGTGGCGATCGCCTCGCCGAAAGCGATCGCCTCACGGTCGGCGATCGAGGACAGGAAGGCGATTGTGCTGCCGGCTGAAACGCCTGCCGCGGCGCGAATGATCCCCTTATCGAGCTCGTTGGCAAGCCGCATGGCGAACATAGTCGAACATTGCGACAGCACGGTCGGGTCGAGTTCCGAAGGACGTTGTGTTACGACGCCGAGCGACGCGCCATACTTACGTCCTTCCTTGGCGATGCGTCCTATGGCGAGCCGGGCTGGGCCAAAGGCTTGCCCACTGGCGGAGGAAATATAGCGGTGCGCTTCTTCGCACAACACATTGATTTCGTAGGCGCCGGAGCAACAGAACGCGATTTCAAAGGAGAGCCGCGCGAGCACCGCCACGACGGAGTTGGTGACTTCATTGGGCAGGCCGGCAAGTCGGACGATCGTGACTGGCAGTCCTCGTGTCGGGATACGAAAGAGTTTCGAGATTACCTTGCCAATGTCGTCCTCAACCACCAGCCTGCCGAACATAAACCGATAGCGCGGATCCCGGTTGAGCCCCTCAATTCGATAACGCAGGGCTCGAAGTTCGGACCGGGGAAAGCGCTGATCGAGCATGCCTAGCCATTCCTCGATCACTGCGATGACGTCGACAATGCGATATGGTGTTGGCGTATCGGAAGTTACCGAATTCCCCTCGGCGACTGGCTGGCGCCGCACCGCGCTCATCCCGGCCGATGAACTCGATTCGGCTTGATATTTCGCCCTTGCGACGCGGATGACTTCATAGAGCGCATCCCGTTCGTCCGCATGGGGCTGCCGGCCGCTAAACACGACATCGGCCAGTTCATCAAACTTGAACATCCAGAATGGCAGCTCTAAGCTTTCCGAATCGATGATCTGCGCCAGTCCGGGGAAATGGGCCGCGTATTCATTGTGAGGGTCGAAAATAATAATTCGCAGCTTCGGCATCATGGCCAGAGACTTCTTCAGAAGCAGGCTGACGGAGGTCGTCTTGCCGACGCCGGTCGATCCCAAAACAGCGAAGTGCCGCCGCATCAATTCGCCGACGTCAATCTCCGCGGGGATATCTTCGTTCTGGCTCAACCTGCCGATCTCGACGCCCTGCCGGCCGCGAAATGTATAGATGGCTCGGAGATCATCTGCGCGGATTCGGTGCGCCGGAGCGCCCAGCGAGGGAAACGAGCGCACGCCGCGATGGAAAAACGGCGCTCCATTGGGATCGTCAATAATTTCGCCATTCAACTCAATTGTGACCCGGGCCGCGTTGGCCTCGTCTTCGGACCACCGGCCGTCATCGGTCGCGACTTCGCAAACAGTGCCCACCAAACGCGCTGTCCGGTGAACGATCGTAATAAGATGGCCAACCGACCACTGCTCTTCGTCTAGTTTGAGCGGACAGCTGATGACGCCTTGGGTACCGTTCAAAGCGACCAGTCGGCCAATGACGCGCGCTGGCTCCAACTCTCGCTGCTCGAACGGTAACCCTTTCCCGCCGGTCTGTTCGGTCTCGCGTCGCTCCGCGCCGACTATGATTGGCGAACGCGTCGGGCGCGCATCATCCGCTTTGCCGATCCTTTCGAGAGCGTTGCGAAAAAATTGGCTGTCGGTGCGGAACGAATGCATGTCTGACCGATCGCTGGCGCAGATGGAATAATCTCAAGCCTGCATCTGGGTCCGTAAAGAATCCGTTTGACGCGTCAATGCGTTTTGAAACGTTAGGACGATCGGGACCGGCGAAGGCTCGGCGGTCGCCACCGCCAACGCGCAATCTCGTAAAGCTTATATGGACGTTCGGATCTCGGGTTCGCCGCCGACAAGGCGGCCAAACTGCCGCACGCGCGACAACAGTCGCTCACCGCTCAGCGGCGCGAGGTCCGCCGGCAAAGTCAGGATTACGCGGCCCTTGGCGCAAACAATAGGGGCGCGCGGTAGCACTCCGGGCATGGCCGCGGAAATGTTGTAAGCGACTCGCATCGCCGCGCCGAGAATTCGAGCCCGATCGAGTTGGCGGGCTGTGACCAGCACACGTGACTGCGGCGAGACAAGACCGTCATTGGACATGTGCCGGTAGGAAGCGGCAAGCGCGAGGAATGCCCGCGAGGGATGATCGACGCCGATGAAAGCTGCGTTGACTACCAAATCGTAGGCCTGAACGCCACGATAGTCGGGGTGGGCGCGCCAGGAAATATCAGACAATAGACACGCGGCGTGGCGCAACCGACGATCCTGGTCATCCTCTTCGAGATGGGCCGATTCGATCAGGCGGCTTGTCCAGACGTACAGCTCTTCGCCATGCTCCGGCGCCCTTGAGCGCGACTGGTTGAACTCGCGCGCTGACAGAATGAGCGGATCTCCCGCCTGCTGCTCGGGAGTGAGCCGCGAGTAGATTAGCCCCTCACGAACGCCGAGGGCCGAAACGACAATCTCCTTCGGATTGGACTGGCGGATGATCTCCTCCAGCACCGCAGCGCCGTATGCTAGCAAGGGCCTGCGGGCTGCCGACACCGACTCAATCGACAGGAGCGCGTCCGCCTCGATCCGCTCGACCAACGAAGCGAACTCGAGCGCGTCGCGTGAAGGGATGACGTAATTGTGCATGACGTTCATCGGATACTGCCGCTGCCGCATATGCAGGCGCGCAAGAGCGCGCCAAGTGCCACCGACGGCATAGAACGTCCGGCCCTGCAGCCCCTGAAGCTCCTTCACCGCCGCGAGCTTCTCACGGACGATCTTGGCGGCCTTTTTCGGCGATCGCTCAGAAAGGTCCATCAGCGACAGGCCGCCTAACGGCAGAGTGACTCCCGGAAAGCCCTCCCCGTTGCGAACGTCGATAAGCTCGAGAGAGCCGCCTCCCAAATCCCCGACAACGCCATCCGCTTGGTAAATCGAACTTATGACGCCAAGGGCCGACAATTGTGCTTCCCGATGGCCACTCAACAGCTCAATTCTGCAACCCATCACGCTTTCCGCGCGATTCAGAAATTCGGCCCCGTTCGCCGCGTCGCGCACAGCCGCCGTCGCGATGCCGCTCAGGTCGCGAACGCCCATCGTGTCGCAGAGAACACGAAAGCGCTGAAGCGCTGCGAGCGCCTTGAGAACCCCGTCCTCCGGAAGGAGTCCCGTCGTCGCCACGCCTCTGCCGAGGCCGCACAAAGCCTTTTCATTGAAAGTTGGCGTCGGAGCGCGTGACTGCGACTCGTAAGACACCAAGCGCACCGAGTTTGAGCCGATGTCGACAATCGCCACCGGGTTTCCCGGCAACCGTCCTCGCGCATTGTCGAGCATAACCAACCCCGTCGGGCGCCCCCGTGTCGCCCGGCACGGCCCTCTATCAGACGCGCCTTCGGAGCGCCATCGGAAAGGAGTCCATCAGCGCCTTGCCGCGACCCGAAAGGCTCGGATTGGTCATGAAATAGTTGTGCGCGTTGAACTGTTCCTCGCCCTCGGCGGGGACAATTCTTTCGCTCGAGCCGTCAGGCAGGATTCGAAAGCTCTGCTGGTTGTCCATAAGGTTCGCCTGCATGATTTGATCGAGGACGTGTTCGTGAACCGTCGGATTGAGCAGCGGGACGAGCGCCTCGACGCGCCGATCGAGATTGCGCGGCATAAGATCGGCTGATGAAATGAATGCCCGAGCCTTCGGGTTGGGCAGGCCAGAGCCGGCGCCGAACGCGTAGATGCGGGCATGCTCCAGGAAACGGCCGACGAGCGATTTGACGCGAATGTTGTCGGAAAGTCCCGGAACGCCCGGCCGCAGGCAACAAATACCGCGTATCACGATGTCGATCTGCACGCCTTCTCGACTAGCGGCATAGAGAGCGTCGATGATCTGCGGATCGACAAGTGCGTTGCACTTGATCCAGATCTGCGCTGGCTTACCCAGTCGCCCATAGTCGATCTCATCAGCGATACTGCGCAGAAGCGTCTGCTTGAGTGTGATCGGCGAAATCGACATTTGCTCAAGCCCGTCCGGCTCGGCGTAGCCAGTAATGAAATTGAATATGCGCGCGACATCTCGGCCGATCGCCGCATCCGCAGTGAAAAGCGAAATGTCCGCGTAAATCTTGGCGGTCACGGGGTGATAATTGCCAGTGCCTAGATGACAATAGTTGACAAGCCCCCCACCCTCACGTCGCACCACCATCGAAAGCTTCGCGTGCGTCTTGAGCTCGATGAACCCATAGACGACCTGCGCGCCAGCGCGCTCCAGATCCCTCGCCCAGCGGATGTTGGCCTCCTCATCGAAGCGGGCTTTCAGCTCCACCAGTGCGGTGACCGATTTTCCAGCCTCCGCCGCTTCGATGAGCGCCCGGACGATCGGACTGTCAGCTGAAGTCCGGTAGAGCGTCTGCTTGATCGCGACCACGTTGGGATCGTGCGCCGCTTGATTGAGGAACCGAACGACGACGTCGAACGATTCGTAGGGATGATGGACGACGAGGTCCTTCTGGCGAATCGCGCCGAAAATATCGCCGCCAAGCTCCTTGACGCGTTCCGGAAAGCGAGGGTTGTAAGGAGGAAACTTAAGCTCAGGGCGATCGATCGCCACCAGTTGCGACAAGTCGTTGAGCGCGAGCATACCCTCGATCAGCACGATGCCGGACGGGACAACGTCGACGTCGCCGGCCACGAACGCGCGTAGCGATTCGGGCATACTGGCCTCGATCTCGAGTCGGATGACGATGCCGCGCCGACGCCGTTTGAGGGCGCTCTCGTACAGGCGGACAAGGTCTTCCGCCTCCTCCTCAATTTCAATGTCGCTGTCACGAATGACGCGGAATGCCCCCTCCCCCAAGACTTCGTGGCCCGGAAACAAAAGCCCGATAAAGGCGACGATCAAGCGATCAAGCATGACGAAGCGCGCGGCGCCCCCAAGAGGACCGTCTGGCAACCGGAGAAACCGTTCGACGCTGCCGGGAACACGCACAAGCGCACTCATCGTTGTGCCATCACGCACGTTCAAGAGTTCGAGCGCCAGCGTGAATCCCAGATTGGGAATGAACGGAAACGGATGCGCCGGATCGACTGCAAGCGGCGTCAGAATCGGAAATACGTGCGAGAGGAAATAGTCCTGCAGCCACTCCCGTTCTCTGCGTGTCAGATCGCCGACGTTGAGGATGACAACGCCGTTGGCGGTGAGTTCGGATTGCAATGCCCTCCACCGCGCCTGCTGGGAAGCGATCAACTCGGCGACACGCTCGCTGATGCGCTCAAGCTGCTCCGCGGGCGTGCGCCCGTCGTCGGAGACCTCCGCGACGCCAGTCAGCACCTGGCCAACCAGGCCCGCCACGCGAACCATGAAAAACTCGTCGAGATTGGTGGCGGAAATTGAGAGGAACCGCAGTCGCTCGAGGAGCGGATGGCTCGCGTTGGCGGACTCCTCCAGCACCCTTCGATTGAACTCGAGCCACGACAATTCGCGGTTGATGAACCGTTCGGGCGAGGACAACAGGGGCGGCGGTTCGTCATTCGCCGCTGCGACCGCGGTCGATGACGCATGCTGCTTCTTCGTTGCAACCGCCGAGGCCAAGCGAAATCTCCCTTTCCGTCAAGAAATATCGATCCAATCCCGGCGCGCCGCAAGCGTGCCGGAGCGCCTTGTTCCAAGACCGCAGGCGGAGGCGAACCCGTCAATGTGTCAAAACTCAGAGGCAAGATCATATTACATATTCCGCGAGTTATTTTGTATGCCTACAGCGCGCCTTATCCCAGGGCGAAATCAGCTTTTTCGTTCTCGAACTTCCCTGACCGCCGCGCTAAGCGAATGCTTGAGCGCAAGTGGCGGCGATGCAGGCGCGATTTTCCGGCAGCCCCCTGGGCGGCGAGCCGCGCCGAGCCCAAGTTGACGCCGTGGTCGATTCAGCTCCCGCACGACTTTCACGAACGGCGCGATCGCCTTCAGGTCCCTCTGCTCCAGGGCTACATCCGCACAGCGCAACCCTCGATCAAGCCTCACGGCGACGCTTGCCAACGGCGCGCTTGCGCGCTCGTCCTGGAAACGGTCTGGGTTCATTGGGCTGGGCGCTCGCGTTCTGCTAACCTGTATACAGTCTACCGCACATTCTCTTTTCCCGCAACAATCTGTTTTCTGGCATGGCGGAATTGGCCAGCGCGTTCGGCGCGGGAACGCCCCAGCGGCGGATCTCGACCCTTCAGGGGAGGCCTTGTCGACGAAGCAATTTGGAGCGGCAGGGCGCTCACGTCCTTCGCTCTCTGGACTCCCTCGGGGTCGCTCACAAGGACAGGACTCAATCGTGTAGGATGGCGGGCAAACTGGAAAAAACTCTGATGACCCGACGCGCGCGCGACGTTCTCATCGACATTCTTCGCGACGAGGGCATAACCCACGTCTTCGGCAATCCCGGTTCGACCGAGATGCCGCTCATGGATGCGCTCGTCGACGCGCCCGACATTCGCTACGTGCTCGGCCTTCAGGAGGCGACCGCGGTCGGCATGGCGGACGGCTGGGCGCTCGCCACGGGCCGCGCCGCCTTCGTCAACCTGCATGCGATGGGCGGCCTCGGCAACGCCATGGGCGTGCTGGTCGCCTCCAAGGCAAGCGAAAGCCCGCTCGTGGTCACCGCCGGGCAGCAGGACACAAGGCATCTGATGACCGAGCCGTGGCTCTCGGGCGACCTTGTCGCGCTCGCTGCGCCCGTAACCAAATGGGCGAAGGAACTGCGTCGAGGCGACGATGTCGGCCCCGCGCTCCGGCGCGCCTTCGGTCTTGCGCGCACGCCGCCGTGCGGGCCGGTGTTTCTGTCGCTGCCGATGGACATTCTCGACCAGGATGTGAATCATTCGACGCCGCCCGCCTCATCGCCGCCACGGCTCGGCCCTTCGCCCGACGCGGCAGCCTTGGCCGACAAGCTTGCCGCCCTCGATCCGGATCGGGTCGTCGTCCTCCTCGGCGACGACCTGCCGGCGGCGGCGAGCGCTGGCCTGGTCGCCTTCGCCGAGGCCGGCGGCTTTCCGGTCTGGGGCACTCAGCTCACGGCGCGGACCGCGTTTCCGTCCCACCATCCCTGCTGGGCAGGGGTGTTGAAGCCAGACTTCGCCGACATGCGCGCGCACTTGCAATCGGTGCAGGCGATTGTGCTGGTCGGCGGGCGCGCCTTCGTCGCCTATCCTTATCGCGAGGCCGAACCGGTGCCCGAAGGCGTCGCCATGCTGCATATCGCCGACAACCCGGAGGCGTTCGGGCGCGAGCACGCCGCGGACATGGCGCTGCTCGGCGATATCGGCCAGACGCTCGCCGCGGTCGCTCAACGCCTCGCGGAACTGGTCGACAAGAAGAAGATCATGGACCGGCTCGCTGCGCGGGGCGCGCGACGGCGCGAGGCCAGCGAAGCGACGCGCAAGGCCATTCTGGCGGAAGGCGCGAGCGCGCCGCTCAGCGCCGA
>DATCEJ010000177.1:0-46247 GCA_036510135.1 Roseiarcus sp.
CTTCGTCAACCCATATTCTCAAGCTAAATGGATATTCTCAACTAAAATGGCTCAGCGTAAAGCATTGGCTTTGTTCAAACTGAATTCTCACGCCAAAATGGCTCCCGACACCCGGCGCGTCGCCCGGCTGAAGGGTCCCCGCGACGGTCGTCGGCGCGGCGATCACGCCGCTCCCGCTCAGGGTCCCGCGGGGATTGACCACGATCGAGGTTCCGGCGAGCGATCCATCGACCTGAAACGTTCCCTCCGCCACGACCACGTTCTGAAGCTAGGCGAGATCCTCGAGCGCGAGCGCGCCCGCCCCGGCCTTGGTGAAGCATTCCCTGGGCCAGCCAGAGACCGTTTCCAGTGAGCGCGTTGGGACCGGTGTCGATTGTCGCCCCGTCGGCCCCGATCGCAACCGTCCGTGAAGTCGCGAACGAACCGGTCGCTCGCAAGGTCGCGGCGTCGATCCCGATCTGGCCCATCGGATCGCCCAGCGCCGAATCCGCGCCTACCGCGAGCGCGCCGGCCTGGATGAAGGCGCCGCCCTGATAGCTGTTCGCCCCCGTGAGCGTCAGCGTCGCCGGCCCGATCTTGTCGAGGGCGCCGACACCGGAGATCGGCCCCGAAAGCGTCGCGTTCGCCTCCGCATCGAACACCCCCGTCGTCTGCAGGAGAATGGGCCTGGCCGAGGACAGAGGCGCGTCGAACTCGAGCGCGCCGCCCCCGCAGAGGCTCGCGGAGACCGTGCAATTGGCGAAGGTTATTCCGCCCTGCGGCGCGCCAAGGCTTGCGTCCGACGCAATCGCCGTCACGCCGCCCTCGATATAGACGCCGCCGCTATAGCTCGCGTTCCCGCTCAAGGTCAGGCGCCCAGGGCCGAACTTGTAGAGCGGCCGGCTGAAAGCCGAACCATCGGCCGCTGTCCCGTCGGTCAACAAAGCGGGATCGGGGCGCGAGTCGTTGCCCGCGAGCCCGAACCAGAGCTGCGTCGCGTTCGCGAAATGACTGGTGACGTCCGTGAGCGCCCACATCCCCCGGCCATAGGAGGCCGCGACCAGCGTGTCGATCGTGGGGTAGTATTCCAGGTCCTGGATCTGCGTGTTCGGCAGCCGGAGGGCGAGATTGATCCAGTTGTAGCTCGACGAACTCGTCGGATTGGCCGGAAAAGGATTTTCCGTCGCGATGATGTTTCCTGGCGCGCTGCCGTCGAGAGCGCTCTGAGCGCTCTCGACGCCGCCAACCAGCAGAAGCTTCACGCCATTGTTCGGGCCGCCCATGCTATCGGCGATATAGCCGAGGCTGCTTGGATACTGGAAGCCCTTCGGCAGCGCCCCGCCCGGCGCTAGGGTTGAGAAGCTCGCCCCCATCGTGTTCGTCGCATAGACGTTGTTCGTGTCGGCGATGAAGAAGTTCTTCTCAGTCGCCGGATCGAACAGGACGCTGACAGGATTGCCGGGGTTCCCGCCGTTCAGGCCGGAATAGGCCGTCAGCAGATTGGTCGCTACGTCGACTTTCGGGTTGTTCCGATATTGTTGCTCGGTCCTGAGATAGACGCCACAGGTCCCAAAGGCGGAGACGAGAGTCGAGGGCAGCGGACCCCCGGCGAGGATCGCATCCGGGGCGTCTCCTGAGTTGCATAAGCGATCTTCTGCGCCCATGCGTCGATGTTGAACAGATTTTCGCTGGAAATGTCGGTCACTGCGATCGTGCAGGTCGCGCTCGGGCTCGAGCAATTCTGGTTCGTGGGGTTCCCGGCGTCGGGCGTGCCCGGGTCAGTCCACGCATAGAGGCGGGACGAGCGAAACAGCAGCTTGGAGGGATCGACCGCGTTGACGGCGACGACGATGCCGGTGGCGAATTCGCCGCCATCCAGATTCGCTTGATTGTCGTAATAGTTCACCAACCCGCTGGCTGTCTGGATGTCGATGTCGAACAGCGTGGGCGGCGACGCGGGCGAAAGCGGCTGATTGGCGAAAATCCGCGCGAGCTCAGGCGCATCGGCGGTGGCGTAGAAGATCGACGGTCCGCCGGTATGGTCATTGACGGCCACTGTAAACCCGTCGCCGTCGAGGACGTTGCCCCAGGCGGCGTTCTGGCCGAAGAACCGCCGGGCTTTTCGCCGACTGCGACAAGCCCGCCCCGTTGTCCTGAGCGGCGAAAGCGAGACGGCCAGTATTGGGGTCCATGACGGCGGAATAGGTCTCGATCGCGCGTATCGGCGACCCGTCGGCCGCCGAGCCGCCGAACGGCCGCCATGTCCCTCGCCCCTGCGGGTCGGTCATCGCGTAAAGGCCGCCGTCATCCGCCGCGATCAAGTCGCCGTTCGAGGCAAACGTCAGGGAACGGGTGTCGGGATGCGGAGATTGGCCTGCGCCCGGGAAGCTGATCTGCGTGAATGTCGCCGAGTTGCTGGCCGCGTCGTAGTTGATGCGCACGATCGTCGCGATCTCGTTGTCCGGCGCGAGATCCGGCAGCGAAATATCGAAAAGGCCGCTGCCCGCGATATAGGCGACGCCCTCATGGATGGGATCCGCGATCAGCGCGAAGTGATTCTCGCCTTGGGGATTGCCCTCGAGGGTGCAGCCGGGAAGAACGCAATCGCCGCCCGACGAGATGAGCAAAGGCTCGCCGAGATTGTACCACGTCGGCGCCCCGGAACTCGGCATGAAGCGCGGCGTGTAGAAGACGCCAATCTCTTCATTTCCACCCGATGGCGCGACGACGCCGACGAAGAGCGAGCCGTTGGCGCCGGGCGCCGCCTTGATATTGAGATCGTCCTTTCCGGCGAAAGAAACAGGATAGAGGCCTGTCGGGTTCACGGCCTTTATCAGCGGCGTCGTGTTGTCGAGAACGGTCTGCCAGGAGGCGCCCTGGTCGACGCTATACAACACACCGCCCGCGTTATGATAGGCGTAGCCGTTCCGCGCGGCGACAAGCACGGTCTGGTTGCTGACACTCGTCGCGACGAGGCTCGAGACTTCCGTATTGAAGCCCGGAACGAGCGAAAAAGTCTGCCCGCCGTCGGTGCTCCGGTAGAGACCCCCGGCGTTGAAGAAGGAGGCTGAGCCCCAGGAGCTCCCGGTGCCGACAAGCACGGTCTGTCCATCGACCCAAAGCCCCTTCACGCTCGCGGGCGACGGGTCCGTGTACTGCAGCCCATCGGATCCGATGTACAGGTTCTGGATCCCCGTCGGGGTCCACGATTTCCAGTCGACGCCGCCGTCCGTGGATTTGAGAAGCGTCGTTTGCGGGCTGAACGCTGCAAAGAGGCCGCCCGCGCTGTAGGCGCCTGTGCCGGCGTAGAGCGTCTTCCCGTTCGGGTCGGCCGCATCGAGCGCGATCGCGCCGACCTCAAGCGCCGGCTGGCTATCGGTCGTCGGCGTCCAGGTGGCGCCGCCGTTCGTGGTTTTCCAGACGCCCCCGGACACGGTCGCCGCCCAATAGGCCGATGGATCTGTCGGACTTTGCAGGATCACGTTCGCGGCGCCGTAGACCGGGTCCCCCGACGCCATTCCGGTGACCAGAGTGTTGCTGTTGAGATTATTGGGCGCGCTGGGAACTGTGCTGAGCGACGTGGACGGTCCCGCCTCCACGAATTGCGCCGAGGCCGATTGAGACAGACCGACGGCGGCGGTCACAACACAGAGGCCGGCGGCCGCGCCCAACGGTCGGCGCCAGGCGCGCCCTGCGCCGATCGACCGGCAAATCATTATGATTTCCCCAGCCCCCGATTAAGGTTTCAACCTTCCCCCGCGGTGTCAATTGGCAAAGCTGTCGGGGGAGAGAACCGCCTTGGCGGTTTCCATGATCGAACGGCCGGCATGAACGCTCAAGCCGCCGGGGCCCTCGATATGCGATCAGGGATCCAACAATCCTGGAGGATGCGGCGCTCGTCGCGAAGATTTTGACGGTCCGCTCAGGTCGACACCGGACGTCCGCTTCGCGCAATAGCGGTCATTGTGGGACCGCTGTGCGAACGGGTCAATCGATCCGAAGCGGAAGTTTGCCTCGCGCGTGACGATGGACGGCTGATGACCCCATTGCCGGCATTCCGTCCCGACCTTGAACGTCGCCGAACGACAAGTGAAGATTCCAGTGCGGCGGACGTCACTGCGTGAGGGGCTTGGCACAAGTCAAGGCGTGGTCGATACGGCAACGTCGATCGCGAGAGAACGGTTACATCGACGCTGTAGCTGGGGTTCGTCTCCATTCAATAGCAGCCGCCCCGACCATCACGATGGTGACGACGAACAGGCCGACGACAATCATCCGCTCAACCGATCCATCATGATGATCTGGATCCCAACCGGACACGAACTCGATCCAGTCCGGAAATATTGGAGTGATGAGCGCCAGCAGACCGGTTATTGCGGCCAAGCCAACTTCGACCCAAAACAGAGGCCTAAAATTCCGCCGCATTTGAAGCTCTCCAAGATTCCAGCCGCGCCGCCAGGCGCGCGCCCTCAAACCTATCCGCGATCCTCGTCTCCATGGTCGTCGTCGTCGTCGTCACAGCAGGGATAGCCTTGCTGGCAGCCATGATGCTTGTCGCAACAATTCTTGCGGCAATCTTCGCAATCCTCCTTGTGGCAGTCGTCGCAACCCTCTTTGCGGCAACTGCCCCAAATCGTGTAGGCCAGCACCTCGACGAACTTGACCGGCGTCACGGGATCGTCGCTCTCGATCGCCAGCTCGCACGGGCGAGGGCATTTTTCACCAGCGCGATATTGAATGACCACCGGAAGGCTCGAGCCGGGCCGCAGCCTGGCCGGGAACGGATTGTTGAGCAATCGCCAGCGCCGGCTCCTCCGTTTGAAGCGCACGCTGGTCACATCGAGGGCGCAATCGCCTGTATTGCTGATCCATAGAGTGCGGTCCGCGCAGCATCCAACGCTTACCCCGCCGAACATCGTCGAACCTGAGACCGTGAGCTTGCCAGGAGGCGCGTCGCCGGAAACATTGACGCTGATGGGACTCGCGGGATCGTCGCTCGTGACTGTGATCGTCCCGGCCTTGGGACCGAAGCTGAGGGGCTTGAACCGGATCGGCACGGGCAGCGCATCGCCTGGCCCGACCGTGATCGGGTAGGACAAGACTACTGGCCCAAGGAAATCGGCTGCGCTGGACGAAATCCCGGTAATGGAAAGCGGGCACTTGCCGCTGTTGGTCACGATCAGCGGTTCATCGGCAAACGAGCCGACGCAGACGGCGCCGAAGCTTCCCCCATTCGCGATGATCAGGTTCGCCTTGGCCGCTGCAAGGACGCCAGAGACAGAGACCACGTGGGGCCCTGTCGGATCATTGCTGAGGATCGTGATCGTGCCGGCCTTCGGACCATAGGGAGCCGAAGGCTGAAAGCGGATGACCACATCGATCGAATCGCCCGGATCGACAAGCAGGGGGTAAGAAAGCGCGCTTGGCGCGAGGAAGTCCGGGGACCCGGCGATGTTCGAGATCGATAGCGGGCAGGTCCCAGTATTGTTGATGGTGAGCAATTCGTCGGCAAACGAGCCAGGACAGACGTTTCCGAAACTGGCGGAATTGGCGATCGCCGTCGCGATTTTGGCCCTTCCCAGGACGGCTGTCGCCGCGAGGTCGACAAATGGAGCAGCTGGGTCGTTCGTAATGATCCGGATCGTCGCGATCTCGGGCGCTAGCCCGGTCGGGGTGAAGGCGACGGTGAAATCGATGTTCTCGCCGGGAGCGAGGCTCAGCGGCGTCGCGGGGTTTGCGAGCACCGTGAAGTCGGTCGATCCCATGAGGCGCTGGACGCTGGTGACAACGAGATCCGTGGCGCCGACGTTGGAAACCTCGATTGTCAGATAATGAGTCGATCCCGCACACACCGTTCCAAAAGCGAGACCGTGTTGAAGGCCGACAGCAATCGCGGGACCAGTCGGCTTCACGAAGGAAAACATGCCGCGGCCGAAGGTCGCTGCCCTCAGTTCGCCATTCTGGAACGCCAGGTCGAACACCGGCGCTCCCGGAAAATGGATGTCGTCGAGCACGCTCCAGTTCGCGCCGCCGTCGACGGACCGCAGCACGCCGAAGTCAGTTCCCGCGAACAGGGTCGTAGCAATCCCGCTGCCATCAAGGGCGAGCGCGTTGAACGGCAGGTCGAGCGGCGGCGAGATGTCGGTCCATGTCGCTGCGGCGAGCGTGGTTCGGAAGACGTGCCCTCCCGGAGAGCCGTTGAACCCGCCGAGCACGGCGTAGATCGTTGCTGGATCATTGGGATCGAAGGCGACGCGCGCGACGAAACGGCCAGGCAGATTGCGCGTGATGTCCTTTAGGGTGAAAGCCGCCAGCGCATCCGTCGAGACCAGCACCTTTCCCCCGACTGCGACGACAAGATTGTTGCTGTTGGCCGGCGCGACGTCCACGTCATTGGCGGTCCCGGGAATCGGAGCTTTGTTCGGCCAGGTCGACCCGCCGTCGGTGCTTCGCCAGAGATTCAGCTTGCTGCTCGCATACACGCCGCCGCCCGCGTTTGGATCGGTCGCGACGGCCGCGAGGTAGGTCCCCCCTTCCGAAGCCGGCCATGGAGGCGTGATGTTCGCGTATGAGTCTCCGTCGTCCGTCGAACCGACGATCGTCGCGTTAAACCTGCCGTAGACGCTCGTCGCGTTCAGCCAGTCGTGCGCGACCGCGAAGCCGTCGCCGCCTGCGCCCATCTTCCAGGTCGGAGCTGGTTCGCCCGCCGTGCTGACGATGCCGTTGTCCTGGAGAGCGCCAAGGGTCACGCTCGCCGTCGCGTCGCGCTTGACGTCGAGGTTGTAGAACAGCGCCGTCTGAATCCCGCCAGCATTGAGAGACGTGAATGTCGTGCCGCTGGCGCAGCTGAAGAATCCTCCGTCATTGCCGCAATAGGTGACGGAGAAGGGACCTGGCTGAGGCGAAAACGCCCATGCATGCGTATCGGCGTGGAGTCCGCTCAAGCCTGCAAAGCTGGCGCCCGCGTCAACGGACCTCGCTTGAAACTGGTTGCCGAAATAGATGATGTCGCCCGTCCCGTCGCCGGGCGATTGGGGATCGACGGCCATGAGGAAGCTGTAGCCGCCCTGGGGCGAGGCGATTATTCCCGCCAATCCCGTGGCGGCTCGAGCGCTCCAGATATTGCCCTGATCGGTGCTCTGGAAGAGGCCGACGGTGTTCGGCGCGCTTCCGGTTCCGACCATCGTGGCGTAAAGCACCTGAATGCCGGCGGGGTTCGCGGGCGAGGCTGGGGGTGCGAGCGCCACGACAACTTTGCTGAATCCCCCGCCGGCGAGGGCGGCGGCGACCGCTGGGGTTGCCGCGTTAAGGACGGCATGCCAGTTCCGCCCCCCGTCGGTGGACTGAACGACGCCAACCCCGGTGACGCCCGCGTACAAGATGCGAGCGCCGGCTGGCGCGGTCGTATCGAGCGCCAGGGAACGCACGTCCCCGGCAGGGGCCACGCCCTGGGTCCAGTTGAAGCCGCCGTCGGTCGAAACAAAGAGGCCGGCGCTGGATGCGAGATAGAGGGTCTGAGTGTTGGCCGGATCGACGATGACGACGGTGATGCGCTGATTGAAGAGAATGCTCGCGTTGCCAGGAGGGCCCGAGGGATAGCCGGAACCGAGGCGGATCCAACTGGCGCCGCTGTCGGTTGACTTGAAGAGACCCGCCGGAGGCTGCGTGGCCTCGCCGGAGAACTGCGAGCCCTCGCGGCTAGTGGTCCCGACGTACAAAATATTTGTGTTAACTGGATCGATCGCGAGGGCGCCTGGGTCGCCGACGCCGACCGAGGGCGCTCGATCAAAAATCGGCGTCCAGTTGGCGCCGCCGTCGCGCGTGAGCCAGACGCCGCCCCAGGCTGTGCCGATGTAAATGACGTTGGGGTTGTTCGGATTGATGGCGATCGCGGTGACCTGACCGTTGGCGCTGATCGCGCCCTGGTCAATCGGGCTCGGGCCGATTGGCGCCCAAACCGTGCCGTTCAGGCTCATTGTTCCGGCCCCTTCCCGCCCGGGAGGGTCTGCCCCGGCGATTGCGGCTCGGGAGCCGGAGCGCCGACACCCGGAGCCGTAGACGGCCTGACTACGGCGCCGGGTATCCGGTACCATTGCTCGCGGGCGAGCGCATATCGTTCCGGCGTCGCCGGCAGACCGCCGGCAAACCGACGCTTCTCAACCCGATGGTGTTCCTCGGGATCGTCGTATGGCTCCTCGCGCTCGCGTAAGTGTTCGCGATGTCGCTCCTGCTCGCGATCGCCCCTGTCCCCGCCCCCGTCACGAGGGCCGCCGCCCCTTGGTCTGTGGGCCAATGCAACCTCCCTTGTGGGCTCAACCGCTCCTAACCCAGCTGGAGCGGATTGGTCGACTCAAACGGCGTTGGGAAATCGGCCGTTAGTGACGAGCTCTTCCGGCGGAAGCTTCCGGAAAGCGTTTCGCCAACATAGGGCAAAATCTAGCCTAAATTGTGTTAGCCGCTTGTTCGTTGGACGTTACTGTACGCTGGAAGCGGCCAAAGTGCGTGGACCCCTTGACCGACTGCCCGTGCGGACTTCCTGGTGGAGCTGAGGGAACTCGAACCTCTGAGCTCCACGGGGTACGCGGCCGCGCGCGATGACAGCGGCGCCGCTTCCAAGGGCTAAGACTGTCGAGGGCGCGCCTCTGGATCTGGGCCGACCGGCGGTGCTTTACTTGCTCGGCTCAGCGCCAGCGACTCAAAGGTCACGCCCGTCTCGACGAGAACCGCCGGGTTGCCTGTCGCCGCCTCGTAACGTCGGACGATCACATCGACATAGAGCAGGTCGAGCTCGATTCCGCGGCAGACGCGACCGGTCTTCTCGGCGGCGAAAAGCCGAGACGGCGGTGCGCACCACAGCGGCGGTGTTGGGACAGGCGTCGCCGGGCGCCGGTAATTTCTCGCTTTGTCACGGCGACGGGGGCAATGCCGATCTGCTCATTCTGGCATCCGATGTTCTGTCAAGGCCGGCTCTCAGACGCGAAGCCGAGAACACTGTGGCCCGCGCGCTCGATCGCTTCGAGGCCATGCGTTCGCCCTGGCCGTGCGGCGTCCCTGGCGCAGGCGAATCTCCCAATCTTCTGCTGGGCGTTGCCGGGATCGGCTATTTCCTTCTGCGCCTCTATGATTTCTGAAAACATCCGAACCGCACTGCTTCCCGCTGCGATCGCGCAAAGGCCAGCGAAACCGCGCCGTGAGGAGCCCAAGCCACAGCGACCGGCCGCGTGAAAATCCTAGCCGAAAAGCCTGCAGGCTAACTGCTTGATCTGCGCATCCGCGATCGCCGGCCTGGCGCTCAATGCTTCCTAAGGCTGTGCGCAAATGACCGCTGTTTACGCCAACGCGACCCCCGTATCTCTCCGGAGTCGACGTAAAGCAGTCATCTGCCGATCGAGGCCGCACACATCAGGCGCTCTCGATCCTGGGCTGAAACCAAGACTCGGTAACGGCGTCGCCGCGTGAGGTTGGGTTGACGAAATCGGCCGCCGAGTCGTCCCCACGGCTGTCATCCTCGGGAGGGCGCCCCTGATCGCCGAATGATCATCGCGCGGCCGCATCGGGCACGCGGTGACGGCGCGAGGAGCGGGTTGCGAGGAATTGAGGCCGTTTGGGCCTCATTGGCCGCCTGACGGATCTGAGATCGCCCCGGCCCGTCGCCTTGGCTTCGACGCGCGCAAACCCCGCCGCTGCAAGTGTCGAAGAGCCGGATCGCATCCAATAGGCGAAAGGTGATCGCGAGCGTGATCATCGGCGCGAGCAAAGGCGGCGTGATGAGTCGAAACGCAAGCCAGCCCCCGATGCCGTCGAATTCACTGGCTTCATAAAGGTTGGGCGGAATCGACGTCAAACCAGCGAGCAGAGTGACAAACATGAACGGCGTCCATTGCCACACGTCGGAAAGGATGAGCGCGAAGTAAACCCACGGACTTTCAGATAGCCATCCGATCGTGACTGCACGATGCGGGAGCTGTCCCAGAAGATAATTCGTCGGACCGAACGGGCGTTGCAGGAGCAGCGCCCAGGCCTGGCCGACAATCACTGGGCTTATGAACAGCGGGATGATCAAGATGGACATTACCAGGCTCCGACCCGGAAAAGGCCTCACCATTGCTAGCGCCAGACCAAGACCTAGGGCGAACTCGATGGTCACGTTTGCGGCGGACCGCATCACGGTGAGGGCCAAGGACCAACGCGCCACCGGATCGAACACCACCTGTGAAAAATTCTTCAGGCCGGCGAAAGCGTGACCGGGAATTTGAAAATCGTAATTGACGAAGTTGACCCATAATGAACGTTCGTCGGGTTGGTTCTCCTTTGAGCCAAGCGTCGACATCCGCCGCCAGACCCGCTTCGAAATCGCGTTTTTCACGATTCTCCATGGCCGCTTCTCCTCCCGTTGGAGTTCCGCCCGGATCGACCGGGTTCACGCCTTGCCCACCGGTTCCGAGCGCGCTCGGCCAGGTTGGTCGCTTCAATCGCCGCGCCAATTGCACAAAGGTCCGGCGCGCACGCGATGTTCCTTGTTGACGGTCAGTCACCAAAGCGCCGGCCGAACGTATCCAATCGCGCCTTCCATAAGTTCATATCGAGGACCTGGCGATTGACGACTCCGCGCGGGTTTCGACCGTGCTGAACGTCGAGCACGGCTTTGACATCGGCGGCGCCATTTCCCGCAAAACATTGATCCGTCCAGCACAGCGCGTGCGGCGACAAGATGACGCTGTCGAGCTTGAGAATGGGATCGTCGACATCCGGGGGTTCTTGTTCGAGCACGTCTAGCCCGGCGCCGGCGATGCGGCCCTCCTGCAAGGCTTTCGTCAGTGCTTTTTGGTCGACGATCGGTCCCCGCGCTGTGTTGATGAGGAAGGCAGATGGCTTCATCAGCGCAAGGCGTTCGGCGTTGACGAGATGCCGGGTTTGCGCGGTCAACGGACAACTCACGGAAACGATGTCCGCTTGTCTGAAGACGTCGTCGAGCGCCACGAGTTCGATGCCGAGTTCGGCAACCACAGTCGAATCCGCGAAAGGGTCGTGAGCGATGAAGCGCATATCGAACGGCTTCGCCATGCGAAACAACTCAGCCCCGATATTGCCCATGCCCACGGATCCAAGCGTGCGTCCGACCAAGCCCGCGCCCATGTGATCTGAGCGTTTGGCGAAGCCGGCGGCGGCTTCACGAGCGAGCCGGTCTTTGATTATCAGCTGACCCGTCAGAGCGAGCGTCAACGTGACGATTGAAACCGCGACCGGGCGACGCACGCCGTCTGGCGTAATGACGAGCGCGATGCCCGCCTGCGTGCAAGCGTCGACGTCCACGGTGTCATATCCGACCCCGAAGCGCGCGACGATCGCAAGGCGTCCGCTTTTGGGAACGCTCTCCGCGGCAAAGCGATGGGCGAGCAGTATGAGCGCGTCGAAATCTTCGAGTTGGCCGGCGCGCAAAGGATTGGCGTAATTCAGAAACACAACTTCGACGCCTTTGGCCGCGTGCAACGGCGCGAGATCGAAGTCGGGGTAGGTCGGCGATCCGTCCGCCTTTCGAAAGTCGCCTGACAGAGCGACACGGAACTTGTCAGTCATCGCTCTAGCTCCGGTTCGCCCTCACGCCTTCACGCAGACCCGTGATCGCTTCCGCAAGGGCGTTGTGGAGCACCCAGACGTCGCCGGAATAGCAAATGAAATCGAAACCGGCGCCGTAGAGCTCGACGCCGAGTTCCACCGTTGGGACCAGTCGCCCCAGCGCTTTCTTATGTTTTTGGCAGGCCGCAATGGTGCGGTCGATCGCTCGCCTGAAATCTGGATGATCAAATTGACCGGGTATGCCGAGCGAAACGGATAAATCAAAGTGACCCACCCAAAGAGCGTCGACGCCGTCGATCGAGGCTATCGCTTCGGCGTTCTCTACGCCGGCCGCAGTTTCAATCTGACAGAACAGTGTCGATCGATTGTTCGCCGCGGCGAATTTCTCGGGCACTGCTCCGGGGCGGTAACGGTCATGAGCGACCTGCAAAGCGACGCCTCGACCGCCAGCAGGGTGGTATTTCATCCCATGTACGATCTGGCGGGCTTCCTCCGCGGTGCTCACCATTGGCAGCATCAGCCCTTCGGCGCCCATGTCCATCGCGCGGGCGATGTGGTGGTATTCTTTCGAAGGAACGCGGACGATGGCGGGAAGCTCAGCCGCTTCGAAATACCGCATGACGCTCTTGACGGTCTCGAAATGGAAACCGGAATGCTCAAGGTCGAAGAGGACGAAGTCACAACCGGCTGACTTCAAGATGTGCCCGATGCCCGGCGTTGCGAACTCGACAATAAAATGCCCGAACTTCGGCGATTTCGTCTTCGCCATGGCTTTGAGCGCACTGTCCGCCATCGCCTTTCCCTCCGTTGATCCGCCGGCTCTTTGACCGTGCGCGTCGCTCTCGTGATTGTTGGTTTCGCTAAGCAGAGCCCTCGCAGACCAGTGCGCCAAAGCGAACCGGCTTGCTCACGACGAGTCCCGCGCTTGCGGCGTCGAAGCGGGCGTAGTGCTCGGATCGCATATGTGCATCGAAGTCCGTTCGATCGCGGTAGATTTCATAAAGCAGGATCGCGTCGGCGGCGCCGTGGGGTTCGATCACGTCGAAACGTCGACAATCGGGCTCCATCTCAGCCGATTGACGGGCATTGATGTCGACCAGCTCGCGAAACGTCTCGAGCGCACCGGGCTTGAGATGAAAATCGACTAAGACCACATAGCCGCTCATCGCCTCGCCTCCACGATTTCTCCATAGCGCCGCGCGACGTGGTCGAGATGATCATTCATCGCCCTTTCGGCACGGTCAGGATTTCGTTCGGCCACCGCGCTGAAAATCGCCTGATGGGCCTCATAAGCGATCTGATCCTCGCCCGCGGCCAATGTCGCCTTACGCTGCTCCAATAGCCGTTCGGCGAAGGCGGCATGGATCGCGAGGAAGATGGGATTTCTAGGGATCGCCGCCAACACATAATGGAATGCGACGTCGGTCGTCTGAAAGCGATCGAGATCCCCGAACGACTGGCGATTGTTTTCCAGCGCGATCTCGAAGTCGGCAATATCTTGCCTCGTCGCGAAGTTGGCGGCGTGGCGGAAAAGGCCAACCTCAAAGAAGGCGCGAGCCCACTGGAACTCCTGCACGCCATTGGGCGCGGAAAGCATGTGCCGCGCTGTACCCGCCAATACGTTGACAATCAGTTGCGGCGTTGGCCGGGTCACCCGGGCGCGTTCGCCAGAACGAAGCTCGACGACCCCCATCTTGCGCAAATGGAACAGCGCCTCCCGGACGGCTGGCCGGCCAACGCCAAAATGCTTCATGAGATCGCGCTCTGACGGCAGCAAGTCAGACGGCGCGTACGCGCCGGCCTGGATCAGCTTGTCGAGATGATCCGCGACGTCCTCATAGAGCTTACGGCGTCGGATCGCCACGGTCGCCATTTTGGTATACCTTTGATACCAATCACCGAAAGTTATAAGTGTCGCGTGGGCGCCGTCAAAGGAATTTCACGGCGCTGACAGGGTCCGGCCTGACTTTTCTGACGCCGCCGCTCGCCAGGTATATCGATGAGTTTCCGAGAGCCAGTGCGGCGACCAGCAGTCTGTTCCTCTGAGGGGAAAGTTCATGTCCGACACGCTCGCTTCCTGTGAATCCGCCTCGCTGGGGAAGCTGGTGCTTCGCCTTGATCGCAACGGTGCATTCGCACGCGCCGACGCCAATCGTCGCCGCGATCGCCGCCTCTATCGGCCATCTCGCAACATTGATCAGCGCCAGCATGGTCACATTGGCCAGCGCGAAGTTCGAGCCGACGCTGAGATCGATCCCGCCGGCGAGCATAACGATCGTCAGGCCAACGACGATCAGTCCAAATTCGCCGATCTGCCGCGAGACGTCGGAGATGTTTCCGACCGCAGTGAAGTTTGGAATCGCCGTCGCAAGAAAAATCGCCAGCGCGATGAGCAGGGTGACGGGAATGACATTCTCCATCCACCTCCTGCCGAGCACCTCGCCGACCACATGATCGGGGGCATATCGATAGCGTAACCTTGCGGCCCACTCGCCGATCGGTCATCTGATGTTTCCGGGGGGCGACAAAAAAACGCGCCGAGCCGTTTTGCGGCTCAGCGCTTTAACCGACGAGCGAGTTCTTATTTCTTGAGGTCTTTGGCGCTCCAGCAGAGGCCAGGCCGAAGGGTGTCCTTGGAGATGACGAGTTGGAGGCTGTAGACGACCGCCTTCAGCTTCCCCGGCTTCCGCCCGGACTCCAGCACGGTCACGATCATGTCGTTCAGATCGCGTCCCTGATCCATGACCTGATAGGCGATCTCCTTCTCGAACACGCCCTTCTCCACATTGTCGCAGGCCATCTGCTCGCCGCCGCCGGAAGTGACGAGCAAGTCCATGACATCCCAGAATCCAACCACCCCGCAGAGATCGGGGTTCTGTTGAATGACGGTCGATATCACAGACCGGGCTTTGGTCGCATCCCATTCCCCGGCCTGGTTGGCCACAACCTTGATTTCGGGATGTTTGCTGAAGACGTTGTCGGCGCCTTTCATCATTCCGCTGTCCGACCCGGAGGTCGGCTGCCCCTGCAGGATGGCAACCTTGCCGCTCGTCCCGGCGCCGCATTTGTCGACGACCGCTTGCGCCTCCGCCTCGCCGATCCCGATCCAGTCGGCGCCGACATAGACGTCGGAATTGTAGTTCGACCTCATGTTGATCTGAACGACGTGGATGCCGGCTTCTTCGGCGCGCTTCAGGAGCTTGGCGTAGGCCTGGACGTCAGGATTGTGAACGACAATGACGTCCGGCTCCTCCGCGATGAGCGCAGTGATGGCCTCGGCGCCGCGATCCGCGCTGAATTGGGGGTCGCGGATCTCGAACTTCATGCCGAGACGGTCGGCTTGTTTTTTCATGACCGACGCCCACCCCTCAGTGAGGTCGATGCCCATGGTGACCGGCACGAAGGCGATCGTTTTGCCCTCGAACGTCTTGAAGGCAATCGGCGCGCCGCGGATCGTCGATTCCCTGGGCGACGGCGTGCGCCATACCGGTCAGCGAGAGCGCGAACCCGAGGGCCGCGCCACGATCTGTCTCTTTCTCATATTTCATTCTCCCTTGTGTTTGACGGCGTCTCAGAAGCCGCCTTGTTGCGCGGTCTGCTCATCGCGCGGGCTGACCGCGCGTTCGGGACGATGGGGATGAGCAGGATCAAACTCCGATCCTCGTCCTGAGTTTCATTTCTTGTCGAGGGCGCAAGCGAAATTCGCGGCGGCATTGGTATCTCCGTCGCCCTTGTACCAAGCGCGTTGCGGATAGGGGCAGAGCGGCCGCTGCATCTCGATCCCCTTTGACGCATCGCCGCCGACGAATTTCGTCGCGATGACTTGAGCCGGCGCAACGCCGTCCTCGACCCAATGTGAGAGCGCGGTGAACATATCGCGCTTGGGGTCTGCGGCTGGCGGCTGCGCTCCGCCGAAAGCTGCAGAGTCGAACCGGTTGGGACCTGTGCCGAAGCCGCAGTGATCCATGCCGGGAACCATAAAGAGCCGAGCGAATTCCTTCGTTTTCTCCTCGCCGCCGAACCTGGCCAAAAGATCTTTATAACGACGGCGGTGTTCGTGCTGGCGACGGCGGTCGCGGTGATGAGTCCCGCCAGGTAGGCGGCCGTCGCGGAGACTGCATATTGCAGGACGATGATCGGACGCACCGGAGCGCCGGAGATCCGCGCTGCGGCAAAATTGTCGCCGATCGCGTAGATGAACGCCAGCGCGGGTGTCGGCGCGCTCTTCGAGGCGCGGAAACATGCGGAACATGTCCGCCATCGCCCATCGGCCGCCGGCCTTCCCGGGCTTCTCGCCGAGCTGCAGGTTCTGGCGCACCGTCAGCGCCGAAAAAACGTCGCGCGTCTCGGGGACATAGCCCAGCCCCTTCAGCGCCGTCTGATGCGGCTTCAGCCCCGCGATTTCCTGGCCGCGAAAGCGGATCGAGCCCTTCGGCGGGACATCGCCCATGATCGCCTTGATCGTGGTCGAGCGGCCGACGCCGTTGCGGCCAAGCAGCGCGACGATCTCGCCCTCGCCGACCTGAAACGTCACGCCGTGCAGGATGTGGCTCTTGCCGTAATAGGCCTCGAGCCCGGCGACTTCGAGGAGCGGCTCGCCCATCACGCCTCCGCCTGCCCGAGATAGGCCTCGCGCACCGCAGGGTCTTCGCGGATGCGCTCGGGCGTGTCGCTCGCGATGATCTCGCCGTATACCAGCACGGAAATGCGACCGGCCAGGCTGAACACGACGCCCACGTCGTGCTCTACCATGATCAGCGTCTTGCCCTCCGTCACCTTGCGGATGAGGGCGACCACCTGTTCGCTTTCGCTGTTGTTCATTCCCGCCGTCGGCTCGTCGAGCAGCACGACGTCGGCGTCGCCGCCTATGGTCACGCCGATTTCCAGCGCCCTCTGCTCGGCATAACTCAGGACGCCCGCTGGGACATCGCGGCGCGCGGCGAGGCCGACGCGCTCCATCAGCCATTCCGTGCGTTCGCGAACGTCGCGCAGCCTGGCGACGAAGGTCCAGAACGAACATTTGTGGCCGAGCGACCACAGCACAGCGCAGCGCAGATTTTCCTCGACCGACATTTTGGGGAAGATGTTGGTGATCTGGAAGCTGCGCGACAGGCCGCGACGATTGATCTCGAACGGCGAGAGCCCGTTGATCGGCTGGCCGCGCAGGCGAGACCCTCGCCGCCGTGAGGGAGAAATCCACTCATCCGTTGTCCGAATTCGCAAGGCCAACTTTGACGGCCGAGATGCGCGACCGTCAAAGCAACTGATCCCTCGGGGCGCCTCAGCGTCGCAACCTTAGGCTCGGGCCTGGACGGAACATAGGAAACGATCGAAGGGTTTGAACCCAGTCGACGCCACGATGCCGGCGCCTCGGCTCTTTCTCGGAGATGGCGAGTGAGCGATGCTTATGACCTCATTGTGATCGGCAGCGGTCCGGGTGGAGCCTCGCTCGCCCATCGCCTCGCGCCGACTGGCAAGCGCATTCTCATTCTCGAGCGTGGGGGTTATCTGCCTCGGGAGGCAGCAAACTGGAGCGCTGAGTCCGTGTTTGTCGATGGCCGCTATCAGGCGCCGGAAATCTGGACCAACCGCAAAGGCGAGACTTTCAGTCCGGCGCTTCACTATTATGTCGGCGGAAATTCCAAGGTTTACGGCGCGGCGTTGTTTCGGCTGCGCGAGCGGGATTTCGGCGAGGTCGTCCACAAGGGCGGCTTGTCGCCAGCCTGGCCACTCGACTATGCGGCCTTTGCGCATTGGTACGATGAAGCCGAGAAACTGTTTGAGGTCCATGGGGCGCGTGGCGAGGATCCGCTGGAGCCGCCAAGCGGCAGTCCCTATCCCTTTGCGGCCATTCGGCACGAACCCAAGGTTCAGGAGTTATCGGACCGGCTGAGCGCGATCGGGCTGCACCCGTTCCACCTGCCGCTCGGCGTGCGCCTCGATCAGGATGCCGACGGCTTGGCGACGCCAAGCAGCCCCTGTATGCGGTGCTCGTATTTCGACGGCTTTCCTTGCCCGATGAACGGCAAGGCGGATGCGCAGGTGATGTGCGTCGACCCGATGGTCCGGGCGCACGACAATGTGAAGCTGCGGACGGGAGCGTATGTGTCGCGGCTCGACACGGATGAGAGCGGCCGGCGGATCACGGCGGTGCGCGTCACGCGCGACGGTCGCGAGGAGATTTATTCCGCTCCAGTCGTCGTCGTCGCCTGTGGGGCCCTGTCCTCGGCGCTCCTGCTGTTGCGCTCGGCCAATGGGCAGCATCCAAACGGCCTCGCCAACGGCTCCGATCAGGTCGGCCGCAATTACATGCGTCACGAAATGTCGATCGTGATGGCGGTCATGAAGGAAGCTAACGAAACGATCTTCCAGAAAACGCTGGCGCTGAGCGACTTCTACTTCGGCGCGCCCGCCTGCGACCATCCTCTTGGTCTTATTCAGATGTGCGCCACGAGCCATACCGAACAGATCAAGGGGGAAGCGCTTCCGGCTTGGCTGGAATGGGCGCCGGACATGCCATTCCAGGAAATGGCGCGCCACTCGATGGATTTCTGGCTGCAGACCGAGGATCTGCCGAACCCCGAGAACCGGGTCTATTACAAGGACGGCCGGGTGCACCTCGATGTCGAGCCTACCAATCTGGAAGCCCTCGCCCAACTCAAGTGGAAGCTGAAGGAGATCCTCTCGAAGATCGGTTGGCCCGCTGTTCTCGTAGAACGCTCGCTCTATCTCGGCAAGGACATCCCGATCTCCGGCACGGCGCATCAGGCCGGGACCTGCCGGTTTGGGACCGATCCGGCGACCTCCGTGCTCGATCTCGACTGCCGCGCCCACGAGGTCGACAATCTCTATGTGACGGACGCGAGCTTTTTTCCCTCGATCGGCGCGGTCAATCCGACGCTCACCATCATCGCCAACGCCCTGCGCGTGGCCGACATTCTGAAGGCGCGGCTATGAGCGCCGGGATCGCGGCGCTGCTCGTCCGCTGCGGCATGGTGTTGCTGTTCCTGCCGTTCAGCGCGCTCGACAAGCTTGTGAACTTCCACAATGCGGCGAAGCAGGCTCAGGAGGTTTTCCGGCCCCGCGCGCTCGCGATCGCCGTGCTGATGACTGGGCTTGCGATCGAAATCTTCTGCACGCTCGGCGTTGTTACCGGAATCGCCGACCGGGCTTCGTCTTTGATCATCGCCGGCTATTGCGCGGTGACGGCTTTGCTGTTCAAGCGGTTCTGGGCGCAGGGCGACTTCTGGTCCGACCCGAACGGCAAGGGGCGCGGGTTGTTCTGGGATTTTCTGAAGAATATGTCGCTCGCGGCCGGCTTCCTTCTGCTCGTCGTCGGAGCTGACGGGGCCGGCCTACGGACCTTTGTCGATCATCCGTTCGCCTCCACCCACCCCTACAGGAGTCTGCCATGAGCGACTCCGGGCCGCCGCCGCGCACGGCCTATTGGCGCCTCTACGTGGACGCGAAGGGCGTGAGCCGCTTCGAGGAATGCGCCCTAGCCGATTACGCGCTCAAAGGCGTCGGCCCCGCCGACCCGCAATGGAGCGACAAGATGGAGCGCGGCGAGGCGACTGTGGTCTTCACCGTCCAGCCCGTTGGATGGGTTGGCGACTGGCACGAAAACCCCGCCCCGCAATGGATCGTCGTCTTGGCAGGCCGCTGGTGGATCGAGAGCATGGACGGCTTCCGCGTCGAGCAGGGGGCAGGCGAATTCTCGTTCGGCGAGGATCAGGGGTGCCATGAGACGAACGGAAAGAAGGGGCACCGCTCGGGAACAATAGGCGACGAGCCGTGCCGTCTCATGACGGTCCAGCTTCATCGCGCGCCGCGGCGCGGGCCTGGCGGCCCTCGGTGAGCTGGCGTCGGATCGCCGGGTTCCGCCTCGTTACGGCGGATCTCGACCGGGCGACGCGTTTCTATCTGGCGCTCGGCTTTTCCCTTGGGGCGCGTGAGCCCGTCGCGCGAAGCGACATGGCGCTGCTGGGACTTGACGGTGGGGCTTCGCGCCAGAACCTGACGCTCGGCTTAAGCCGCCTCGCTCTCGAACGCTTCGATGAACCAGGCCGCGTCTATCCGGCTGGGGCCGATGCCGCCGCGCTTATCTTCCAGCATTTCGCGCTGTCGGCCGGCGACGCGGCGACCTCCTGGGCGAAGGCGCTCGCCGCCGGAGCGGTCCCGATCAGCCGTGACGGGCCGGTTGTCCTGCCCGCGGCTGACGGGGCTGTGACCGCGGTGAAATTCCGCGATCCCGACGGCCACCCGCTCGAAATCATCGAATTCCCGGGCCGGGCGGCGAAGGGGGCGGGACTCGTCGAAATCGACCACAGCGCCATTTCGGTCCGCGACGTCGCCACGAGCCGGCGCTTCTATCGCGCCCATGGATTGGTGGAGGCCGCAACCACGCTCAATCGCGGCCCGACCCAGGAGAGGCTCGACGGGCTCGTGGGCGTCGCGGTCGAGGTCGCCCCGCTTAACCCTGCCGAGCGCGCCCCGCATTTGGAGCTGCTTGGCTATCAGCGTCCGACGGGGAAGTCCTTCGGGCCGATCCTCCCCAACGACATCGCCGCTTCCCGGATCGTCTGGAGCGCTGGGGAAACCGCGCTCCTGCGCGATCCCGATGGCCACCTGCACCAGCTCGAACCCTGATCTCAAGCCACGAGGTCGATCGCCAGCAGGCGATCGGTCGCGGCGATGAATAGCCGCCGCCCGTCGCGACCGCCGAGCGCGAGGTTCGACACGACCGCTGGAATTGGGATGAAGCCCAGCTTCTCCCGCTCGGGCGACCAGATGTGAATTCCGTCGGCTGCGCTGGTCCAAACCCATCCGCGCGGATCGACTGTGAGGCCGTCCGGATAGCCGTGATCGGCATGGCAGAAGAAGGCGCGATTTGAGAGCGCGCCATCGGGACCGACGTCGAACGATTCGACGTCATGTTTCGCCCCGGCCTCGAAGCCGGGGACTTCGCCCAGCGACCGCGAGGTGTCGGAAACATAGAGCCTGCGCCCATCGGCCGAGAAGGCGAGGCCGTTCGGCTGCTCGAAATCCGCCATCCGGCCGAGGGAGCCGGTCGAAGGATCGAAGCGATACAGGCTGCAATGATCGAGTTCAGGTTCGGCGAGGCTCCCCTGACTTGGCATGACGATGCCGAAGATCGGGTCGGTGAACCAGATCGCGCCATCGGGCGCCACCGCGACGTCGTTGGGCGAATTGAGGCGCCGGCCCTCATAGTGCGTCACGATGGGCCTGGGCTCGCCGCGAAGGTCCGGCTCGGAACGGCTGATGCAACGGCGGCCATGTTCGCAATGGACGATCCTTCCGTCCGCCGCCAGCGCATTGCCGTTCATGAAAAAGGTCGGGTCGATCGCCGCTTCGACGCGCCCGTCCTCACACCACGCGAGCAGGCGACGGTTCGGCACGTCCGACCAGAGGAGCCTTTTGTGCGAAGGCTGCCAGACGGGTCCCTCGCAATGGATGGCGCCTTCGTGCAGCGCGACCAGGCGCGCGTCGAGGGAAAGGACGCCGGCTAGCCGCTTGTCGTCGATCTGGACGCCCAGAAACCCGGGGATGGGGGTCGAAGGCCCAGGCCGCCGCAGCAGCCGGCCGGGGACGAGAGACGGAGCCCTCACGGCGCCGGGCCCAAGCGCTCCGCGGTCCTCTGGGAGGCATGCGCGTATGTCCGCGATTCCACGATTTCAAAGGCTTGAGTGTCTTTTTCTGACACTTTCGCCGATTTCAGTCTGCTGCCTTGGCCTTGCGCGGGGGCCGACGCGCGGGAAGGAAATCGCGGGCAGCCCGAAAGAACGCCGCAACCGGCCTGTTCAAGGTTTCTCTGCCCCTCCATGGAGCGGGGCGCGCGCAACGTTGTTTTTTCCTTGAAAATCACAATACCACGACTTCTGATAATCAGGAAGCATTTGTTCGCGCGCTCAGAGCCCGACGCTGCCTTGCATCAGGCCGCCATCGGCGAAGATGGTGGTCGCGGTCAGGTAACTTGCGCCGTCGCCGGCTAGAAACACGATGACACTGGCGATCTCTTCGGGCCTCGCCATGCGGCCAAGCGGGATCGCTCCGTCGAGCTTCGCCAACCGGGCCGGATCGGCCATGGTCGACTGGTTGATCGGCGTCGCGACCGCGCCCGGCCCGACGCCGACGACGAGGACGCCATGCGAGGCAAGCTCGACCCCGGCGGTCCTCGTCAGCATCCGCATGCCACCCTTGGCGAGACAATAGGCGGTGTTTCCCGGCATCGGCCAATCCTCGTGCACCGACGTGATGTTGATGATCCGACCACCGCCGCCCTGCTTGATCATCTGTTTCGCGGCGAACTGGACGCCGAAGAAGGCGCTCTTCAGGTTTATGTTCAGCACGCGGTCATATTGGGTCTCGGTCGTATCGAGAACCGACGTGCGTGTCTCGACGCCCGCATTGTTGATCATGATGTCGAGGCGGCCGAATCGCTTCACGGCCGTATCGATCAGGCGTTGCAGGTCCGAGAGGCGGCTGATGTCGGCGTCGACGCCGATCGCCTTGTCACCCAGCGCGGTAATCTGGCGCTCCAGCGCCTCTGTCGCCTCGGGATGCGCGACATAGTCAATGACGATGTTTGCGCCCGCTTTCGCCAGCGCCAAAGTCGCCGCCTTGCCGATCCCGCTGTTTCCGCCGGTTATGACGGCGACTTTTCCTTCAAGCGACATGGTTCCTCGTGTTCTTCATTGACCCACGTCAGCGGAGAAGCGGCGTTTTCCGCCTCGAACTGAACCCTCGCGCCGCCGCATAGGTTCCACAGCGCAATAGTTTCGATGCTATTCGACGATGACTTCCAGACCCTTTCCGCCCTCGATGATCTCCGCCCCAATGTTTTCACCCTGACGCGTGAACCGGAGCGAGACTTGTCCACCAGCCGCGCGGAGATCGTGCAGGGATAGCGCGTCCACGCCGTTTGGGAGACGGGGCCGGCGGACGTGGAGGCGCTTTTCGAACCCATCCCCGTCCAACCCCAGAAGTTCGGTCGTCATGAAGGGAATGGCCGCCGCCGACCAGGCCTGGAGCGGATCGGCGCGCGGCGTATGGGTCGGTCCGTCTCCCGGCAGGCGCTGCGTTCCCCCGATGAACTCCGGCAGGCGCTGCAGCCGAAAACCATCCGCCGCGTCCAGCGTCGCGGCGACGATGCGCAGGGCGGAATCGTCCTCGCCGTAGCGACGCAGGCCTGAGACGATCAGCGCATTGTCGAACGCCCAGACGCTGCCCTGCTGATAGGCGAGCGGATCGAACAGGGGATGATCCGCCGACAAGGTCCGGACGCCCCAGCCGGAAAACATGTCGGGCTTCATCATCCGCGCGGCGATCTTGCAGGCATGGTCGAAAGTGGCGATCCCGGTCCATAGAACCTGCGCGGCGTTGGACGCGGTCGAGGCGACCTGCCGCCCGTCTTTCTCCAGCGCCAGACAATAACAACCCTCCGCCTCCATCCAGAAGTCTTGCAGAAACCTTGCCTGCAAAGCCCGTGCGTCTGCTTCCAGCCGGTCCGCCTTCGCGGTTTCGCCCCTGCGCCGAAAAAGCGGCGCGATCGCCATGCGCGCCTGATAGGCGTAGCCCTGGACCTCGACGAGGGCGAGCGGAGGAACGGGATAGGCGCCATCGCCGCGCAACACGCCTGTTCCGGAATCGCGCCAGCTTTGATTGACGGGCTGGCCGCCCGCCGCCAGCCCGTCATAGGCGACATAGCCGGATTCGTTCTCGCCGGTCTTGCGGTCCAGCCAGTCGAGCGCACGCCCAACGTTGGGGCTCAACCTATCGAATAGAGCCATCTCGCCGGTCCATGTGACATGGCGCGCGATGGCGATCAGGAAAAGCAGGGTCGCATCGACCGACGCATAGCTCGGGGTCTGCGACACTTCGTGAAGGTGGGGGAGTTCGCCGACCCGAAGTTCGTGGAGGATTTTGCCGGGCTGCTCGCCCGTCCGTGCGTCGTCCTTCTCGCCCTGCCAGCGCGCGAGCGCCTCGGTCGTGCGACGCCCGAGAGCAGGATTGAAAGCGAGGCATTGAATTGTCGGCAGCAGGCTGTCGCGGCCGAACAGGCCGACGAACCATGGAACGCCGGCCGCAGTGAACCTGTGCGGCCCGCGCCTGACCTCAAGCAGCGCAAGATCAGTCAAGGATCGCGCCAAGGCTTCGCCGAACGCCTTGCTGGACGTTTCTACCCGGGCGTAGTCCTTGAGCAGAGCTTTCGACGCAGCTTCTTTCGCCTGCCGCATAGCATCCGCGCTGATCGGCGCCCGGCGCGAAACCGGAGGCGCATCGCCGACCGGCCGTTCGTCAACCCGGCAGGTCACGACCAAATCTTCCGTGCCCTGAGGCTCGAGCTGAAGTTCAAAATGCGCGATGCTCTGCTCAGTCGTTCGCGGAGCGACAATCGGCTTGAGCGAAAAGTCCGCAAGCAATGTTCGCAGCACGCCATCCGCGCCTTCATAGGCGAAACGAAGCGCGGTCTCGTCCCACTCCGGTGCGTGCATGCGTCCGCGCACGCCCGGAGGCGCGCCGCGCAGCACGAACATGCTTTCGAACGTCGTCGAAAACTCCAGCGACACCGGAAGCGTGATCGCTTCCGTGCCGAAATTACGGATCGAGATTGTGTCGGTGAATGTCGGCTCGGGCTCGTCAAGCGTGGCGAGAGTCCGCCGGATGCTAAGCTTGTGGTCGGCGATGATCTGCCCGTTGGCTGTCGCCAGATGATCGTTGGTCAGGGCGATCTGGGCGGAGAGACCCTCGGTATCGGACGACATCAGCAGCAGCGGCGCCGTGCCATGCAGGCGCAGCGCGTACGCGGCAAGATAGCACGTATCGCGATAGAACAGCCCAAACCCCGGCACGCCGGCGATGATCTCTCCATCCTCGCGCGTCAGCAGAAAGAGGTCGTTGGCCTTGAGGATCAGGGGATGGCGAATATCGATGGATAGCGGGCGATCGGCCATGGAGGAACCCTCGTGTCAGTATGAGATCAACGCCGGAGCCGGATAATCGGCTCCAAAATCGCGTCCCCCGCGCGGAACAGGCTCGCCGCGCCACGTAACGATCTGGGTAGGCCCGCGAAATTCAGGAAGTTTGGATGAACAGGATCGTCGTGATCACAGGCGCAGGCGCAGGCGTTGGCCGGTCGTGACCGAATTCGCCCGGCGTGGCTTCGACACGGCGATCTTATCGCGGGATGCAGCACGTTTGGACAAAGCCGCTGTTGAGTTGCGAAGATTTGGAGTCAGAGTGCTTCTGATTCCGACCGACGCCGGGGACAGCGCCGCTGTCGACGACATCCGCACGGCGGACCAAGCAGGAACTCGGGCCGATTCCGACGGGGGTGAACATCGCGATGGCGACGGTCTTTGCGCGGTCGATCTGCCGGCGGCACGTCAGCGGTTTTGAAACTCGGCTGCGGTCAACACCGAGAAGCACGGGCTGGCAATCGTGTTGGGGGAGCTGATCGATCCGCCGCCATCAACTCGCCCGTGCACGCCGAAGGCTGTAGCGCGCGCAGATGGCGTTTGGGTGTGGCGGCGGCCCGCGGTCGTTGCGCGACGCGCGGACGGCGATCCGCAACAGGCTTTATCGCCGCGTCGAACCTCGCACCACCAGCGTTGCCGGTACGATCGTCCGGACGCCTCCCGGCGCGTCGTGTTGCGCCATCCTGGCGCGGAGGAGCGCTATCGTCTGGTCAACCATCCGCGAGGCGTCCTGAACCACGGTCGTGAGGCCGTAGGCAGCCCAGGCCGCCGCTGGGATGTCGTCGAAACCCGCGACCAGGACATCCTCGGGCACCCTGAGGCCGAGATCCGTGCGCAACGCATCCATCGCCCCAATGGCCATGAGATCGTTGGCGCAGAACAGCGCATCCGGCGGGTGGGCGGCGGCGAATATCGCGAGCGCCGCCGCGCGGCCGCCCTCGTACCGGTAGTCGCCTTCCGCGAATGCGACAGGCGCAGTCTGGTTCTCTGCGAGCTGGCCGCGAAAGCCTGCGAATCGAACCTTACTCGCGGAGCTGTTGGCGGGACCTGCAATGAAACCGAAGCGCTTCGCGCCGCGCTCGACCAGATGGGCCGCCACGGCGCGGCCCGCCCCGAGATTGTCGGAGGACACGGACGAGACCCATTTGTTCGCGAGCGCGGCATTGAACAGCACGACGGGAATCTTGAGGCGCGCCAAGTCCTGCGCGGCCGCGCCCGACATCACCGCGAGTGCGCTTACGATCGCGTCCACGCGATAGCTCGACAGACGCGGGATGATATCGTCGAGTGTGTGGCCACTATCCGTATGCATGAGGAGCACCTGATAGCCGGCATCTTGCAAGCGGGCCGAAAAGATTTCGAGCACGGTTGCATAGAAGGGATTGTAAAGGCCCCCGACCACGACTGCGACGAGGTACGAGCGGTGCGTCAGCATAATCCTCGGAATCATGCTCGGTCGGTAATCGAGCGCGGTCGCGGCTTCCAGCACCTTGCGCCGCGTTTCTTCTGAGACGCTCGTGCCTTGTCGGTAGGTCCGCGACACCGCGGATTGAGACACGCCCGCAAGTTTCGCCACGTCGATCGAAGACGCATATCGTTTTCGGCTCGTCATGGGGGGGAAGGGCCTCGCTGGACGGGCCGCCGGCCCAAAGTCCCTTATAAACCGGAAGAGCTATTCGTTTGACAGCCGAAATATTTAATGGCTTATTGCGTCAATGACTAGCTAGTCATCACTTAAATGAAGTCGAAAGCATCGGGAGTAAGCGCCATGGAGATAGGACACCGCTATGCTGCGTCGGCGATCCGGCGTCGGGACGTGTTGACCGGCGGGGCTGCGATCGGACTCGGGTCGTTGATGGCGATGGGGCGCTCCGCGCCGGCGCGCAGCGCCGCAGCGCCCACGCTCGTAAATTCGATCCGATCCCTGTCGAACCCCTATCACGCGACCTGGAACCAGGGCGGTCAGGCTTTCGCTAAATCAGTGGGCGCCGACTATGTCGTCCTCGTCACCGAGGGCAGTAGCCAAAAAGGCATCGCGGACATCCGCGCCATCCTCGCCAAGACGGGCGGCAATATGGTGCTCAATCTCGACGCGAACGACAGCGCCGACACGCGCCCGATCGTCGAGGCATGCCAGGAAGCGAAAGCCCACGTTCTAACCCAGTGGTCGAAATCCGCGGACCTCCATCCCTGGGATCACGATCCTTACTACGTCGCCCATATCTCCTACGACAATCTCAAGTATGGAGAGGGCACGGGCAATGCGCTGATCGCCGCCATGGGTGGCAAAGGCGGGATCGTGGCCCTGGGCGGCCAGATCGCCAACAGCACGTCGATCGAGCGCAAGCAGGGGCTCGACAAGGCGTTGGCGGCCCATCCGGACGTTCACCTCCTCGATTTCCAGGCGGCGGACTGGCAGTCGATCAAAGCGCACGACACCGTCAGCGCCTGGCTGACGCGCTTCGGTTCCGACATCACAGGCATCTGGTGCGCCAACGACGACATGGCGATCGGCACGCTCGAGGCGCTTCGCGCTGAAGGGCTCGTGGGAAAGATCCCTGTCTGCGGCATCGACGGCATCAAAACCGCCGTCGACGCGATCCGCGCGGGCGAACTCGTGACCACGGTGTCGTGGGACCCGTTTTGGCAGGGCGCCATGGGGCTGTCCATCCCCTATCATGCCCGGATGGGAACCTTCGATCCCACGAAGGAGCCGCGCGACCACCGCGAGTTCTACAGCACCGGCATCGTCGTTGATAAGACGAACGCCGATGCATTCTACAAGAACAATATCGAGACCGAACCGAAGGTAGACTTCAACGACCTTTGGGGGCGTGCGAGCGGGCAAATTCGGCAAGGTTGAGCGATCGCCCCTGATGGCGTCGTGAGAAGCCGGACTTGCCCTCCCACTCCGTTTTTCCTCGAGGAACGCCCTCCGTCCGTGCAGACGGCGTCCTTAGGCGTAAGCTTGGAGGCCGGCTGCAGCCCCTGGTTCCGGTCGTCGTCCTCCTCGCCCTTTGCATAATGATCACGGCGGCTAATCCCCGCTTCCTCACTTGGCTGAACTTGGTGCGCATTGCCGCGTCGGCGGCGGTTCCGCTCGTCCTCTCGCTCGGCCTCACCGTCGTCGTGCTGCTTGGCAGCATCGACCTGTCAATCGAGGGCACGATGGCCATCGGCTCCATCGTGCTGTCGCTCCTGGTCGCCAACGACGTGACGAGCTTCCGCCTGGGTTGGCTGGCGCTACCGATCACGCTTGCCGCGACCGCGCTCGTGGGAGCCGGCAACGGCTTGGTGCATGTCTGGTTCCGAATTCCCTCCTTCATGGTGACCCTCGGCACTTGGTTTATTGGCCTCGGGATCGCGGCGGTTGTCCTGGGCGGTGGAACCGTTCGCATTCTCGACCCGCAGATTCGAGGCCTCGCTTTGGCGCGATTCCTGGGTCTGCCATGGTTGATTTGGGTCGCCGTCGGGGCGCTCATCTTGGCCTGGGTAATCCAAAACTATACGCGGCTCGGCCGCCACATGTACGCGGTCGGGGGCGACGAGAACCTTGCCGCCTTGTCGGGCATCCGGATCAGGCGCGTGAAGGTTGCGGCCTTCGCGCTGGCTGGCGCTTTTTATGGTCTCGCCAGCGTTCTTGAGGTGGCGCAGCTCGGGCAGGCGAACGCGGTTTCGGGGGAAGGCAGGCTCTTCGCGACGGTTACGGCAGTCGTGGTCGGGGGCACGTCGCTGACCGGCGGCGTCGGCGGACCGCTCAACTCGCTCGTGGGTGTGTTGATCGTTGTCGTCCTCGCCAACGGCATGATCCTGATCGGGGTTTCCCCTTACCTGCAGGCGACGATCCAAGGGATGATGATTATTGTCGCGATGGCCATCGGAATGGACCGGCGACGCACGGGTATCGTGAAATGACGCGCGCGAGGCTCCAGGCCGTCGGCGTTTCGAAAACCTTCGGCGCTACTCACGCGCTCCAGGACGTCAGCGTGGACATCGGCGCCAACGAGGTCGTCGGGCTCATCGGGGAGAACGGCGCCGGGAAGTCGACGCTCATGCGTATTCTCGCCGGGGTTCAGCAGCCCACGTCGGGCGAGCTTCGAAGCGACGGTCAACGCCTCCAGCTCGGCAGTCCCCTCGATGCGGCGCGCTCCGGCATCGGCATAGTGTTCCAAGAACAATCGCTGCTGCTAAACATCTCCGTCGCGGAAAACATCGTGCTCGGGCACGAGCGCGCTTTTATGCGCAACGGCTTCATCGACTGGCGGCGCCTCCACGCGGAAGCGCGCGCGCAACTCGCGAAGGTGGGTCTGACCATCGACCCGTCGACGCGCACGGCGGACCTGAGTTTTTCCGCGCGGCAGATGGTCGAGCTTGCAAAGGCGCTGGCGCTCGAAGATCGTGTCGCGCAGGATCTTGTGATCCTGCTCGACGAGCCAACCTCCGTTCTCGAAAGCGCCGATATAGAGGTCCTGTTCGAGCGGATTCGAGCCCTTAAGCGACGCGCGAGCTTCGTATTCGTCTCGCACCGCCTCGACGAGGTGTTGGCGATCAGCGACCGCGTGTACGTCATGCGGGACGGCCGCGTCGTCGCGAGCATGGGCGCGGCCGACACGACAGTTCCCGAACTGCATCGCCTGATGGTCGGGCGGGAACTCCACGCCGAGTATTATCACGAGTCCTCCCAGCAGCCCCCGTCCTCCGAAGTTGTCCTCGAAGCGGATGGCTTGAGCGCGGCTGGCCATTATGCAGACGTCAGCTTCAGCTTGCGCCGGGGAGAGGTCCTCGGCATCGCCGGAGTGATCGGGTCGGGGCGCGAGGAACTCCTGCGAACCCTCTTCGGCTTCCTCCCTCAAACCTCTGGCGCCCTAAGGATCAACGGCGAGCGCGTCCGCTTGCAGAGCCCCGCGGCTGCCGTCGAGCGCGGGATCGGTTACTTGCCGCGGGAACGACGGCTGGAGGGACTCGTCATGTACATGTCCGTCGCGGCCAACTTGACGCTGGCGAACCTCGGTTCCATCCTTTGGCACGGCCTCATCAGCCGGAAACGAGAAACGGTCCTCGCGGATCACTGGATCCGCGCGCTCTCCGTCCGCGCGGCGGGAACAGACGCGCTCTGCCTGTCGCTGTCCGGCGGCAATCAGCAGAAGGTCGTCCTGGCTAAATGGCTCGTCGCCGGATCACGCATTCTCATCCTCGACCATCCGACCCGCGGTCTCGACGTCGGCGCTAAGGCCGATGTGTATCGGCTCGTGCGTGATCTCGGGCGGGACGGCGTCGCGGTGATCCTGGCCGCGGATACGCTCGAAGAACTGATCGGAATGAGCCACACGATCATTGTGATGCGGGACGGCGGCGTCACCGCCCGAGTCGACGCGCCCGCCGGGGCGAAGCCCGCCCAGATCGAGCTGATCGGACACATGGTGTGACGAGGCTCAGTTCCATAATGTCGGTGAGCACGGCGCGTGCGGCTGCACCCGGCCTTTTCCTGGCCGTCCTCGTCGTCGGGATTTGCCTCCGGGTACCCGAGTTCGCGTCAGCGCGGAGCTTCCTCGCCGTGCTGTCGGACGCGGCCCCACTCGCGATCCTTGCCGCGGGCCTGACCTTCGTCATCCTGATCGGTGCAATTGATCTCAGCGTGCAATCGGTCGCCTCGCTCGCCAGCGTGATCGCCGCGCTTCTCGTTCCCCGCTTCGGCCCCGCGGGCTTCCTGGCCGCCATCGGCGCCGGGGTCGCGGCGGGATTATTCAGCGGCCTGACCTATGTGACGCTGCGCGTGCCCTCCTTCATCGCAACCCTCGCGTCGAGCGGGGTGGTGACGGGTGTCGCCCTCTACATATCCAATGCCGCGACGGTCACGATCGACGAACGAGCTCGTGTCTATTTCGACTGGATCAACGGCTCGGCCTTAGGCGTTCCCGGATACATTATCGTCACAGCGGTGATCCTGGCCGCCTGCGCGATCGTGCAGAATTATACTCGTTTCGGGCGCTACAGCCTGGCGATCGGCAGCGGCGAGGCGGCCGCCCGGGCGGCTGGGATCAAGGTCGGTCGGCAGAAGGTTTACGCGCTCGTCGTGTCAGGCCTGCTGGCGGCCCTGGTTGGCGTTATTCTCGCCGGTCGGCAGCTCAGCGGGTCGCCGACGCTCGCCAACGAACTTCTTTTGCCCAGCATCGCCGCGGTGCTCGTCGGGGGGACCGCAATCACCGGCGGGGTCGGGGGCGTCGGCCGCACGCTGATCGGCGCCCTGATCGTCTCCGTGCTTCGCATCGGCATGACATTCCTCGGCATCAACATCTTCGCCCAGCAGATCGTTTTCGGCGCCTTCCTGATCCTGGCGGTCGGCTTGACGATCGATCCCGGAAAGCTGCCGTTCGTGAAATGAATTTGCAAAAATGGCACATCGTGAAAGAGGACCTAGGCTATGCGTCATGCTCGACACCGGCCACGTCAATGTGACTGCTCGCGCCATCGGCCTTGACCCAACGGCTTATTGGGCTGAGCACATCGAGAAACTCGGGGCGCGTCTTCAGCATCTTCACCTGGACGGCAATCTCGGCGACCTCGATTCACACGTGGCGCCGGGCGACGGCAATTTCGACTTCAAGTCCGCCTTCGCCAGTCTGAAGCGATCGGGATACGCCGGATGGCTCTCCGCCGAGATCGGCATCTTTGGCGCCAACCCGATCCCGCCTGCCCCAAAGGACATTCTTCGGCGGACGCACGACACCGTGTCCCGGCTGTGGGCCGAGGCATGACAATGACGCCACGCGGGATCACGCCCATGATTTCCCTTTCAGACTCCATGTTGCATCGGCTGCCCCCCTCCATTGCCGTCCCCCGCTATGATCGCCGCGCCTTGAAAGTTGGGGTCGTCCACATTGGAGTCGGCAACTTTCATCGAACCCACCAGGCGCTCTACATCGACGAGGCCCTTCACCAGCCCGGGAATGAGGGTTTCGGAATCTGCGGCGTCGGGTTAACCGACGGGGATGCCTCGCGGGCCAAGGCGGCCGCCTACAAGGCCCAGGACAGCCTCTATACCGTCACCGAATTCGCGCCAGACGGGACTGCCCGGACTCGGGTGATCGGCGTGATGATCGACTACCTGCACGGGCCAGCGGACCCGGGCGCCGTATTGGCCCGCTTGGCGCACCCAGACACGCGGATCGTGACGCTGACCATCACCGAAGGCGGCTACAACATCGACGAAACGACAGGGCTCTTCAAGTTAGAAGCGCCCGACGTGGCGCACGACCTGGCGGGCGGTGCACCCCGCACCGTGTTCGGTTACGTGGTCGAGTCCCTGGCGCGTCGGCGCGCAGCGGGACTGCGGGCCTTCGCGGTCGCCTCGTGCGACAACCTGCGCGGCAACGGCGACACTGCCCGCAAGGCTTTCGTGTCATTCGCGCGAGCCCGTGATCCCGATCTCGCCGACTGGATCGACCGCGAAGCTGATTTTCCGAACAGCATGGTTGATCGCATCGCCCCGCAGGTGAGCAGTGCCGACCGGGCCAGGCTCAACGCGTCGAGCAGGGTCGACGACCTCCTGCCTGCCATGGCCGAATCCTTTAACCAGTGGGTCGTCGAGGATCGGTTTCGCTACGGCCGCCCGTCCTTGGAGGCGGTCGGGGTCACGTTTCGCGATGATGTTGCGGCCTTCGTTGCAGTCAAAGGACGGATGATCAACGCGTCCCACATGCACCTGGCCTACCCGTCCATCCTGCGAGGCGAGCGGATCGTCCACGAGGCCATGCGCGACCCGCGTATTGTGCGGCTGATTTCGACCTTCCTGCGTCGCGACGTCATGCCCTATGTCGAGCCGCCGCCGGGCGTATCCCTCGCGAACTACGAGACGATGATCGTCGATCGCTTCTCCAATCCGGCCATCGGCGACCAGCTCCTGCGCGTCGGCGGCGACGGCGCGTCCAAGCTGCCGATCTTCCATTCCAAGACGATCGCAACGCTTGTCGCGGCACGCGCCGACCTCCGTCGCGAGGCCTTCCTGCTCGCTTGTTTTGCGCGCTACCTGCTCGGCCGGGACGACAACGGTTCCGAATTTCCGGTGTTCGAGCCTGTCCTGACGGCGCCCGATTGGGAGCAAATCCGCAACGAGCCATCGGGCGTCCTGCGCACCGCGCCATTCTTGTCTTTGGGATTGGCCGACCATGCATCGTTCCGGCGGGCATTCGATCGCGTCGCCGAGACGCTCGCGCAACACGGCGCATCAAAGGCTTTGGACGAGGTACTCGCTGAAACTTGAGGAAGACCCTCATTGGTGATCGTCTGCAGCGGAGGCGAAGCCCGATGATGGCAATCGGTATCATTTTCAAGCTGGGATATCGCTACAAAAAGGCCGGTGTCACGTTTATCGATCTGGCGCCTACTGGCGGTGTGCAGAGTGGTCTCTTCGATCGACCGGACGACGCGCGTTCGCTTCAGCGCATGCCCGCGATCGATCAGCTCAATGCGCGTTCGGGCGCGGCGCCATCGGTTTTGGCACAGCAGGCGAGCGCTGTGTCTCGAGTCTTCGGCGGGAATTCATTTCGCCGGGCTCCACCGGCAGCGCCGCTCCTCTCAACTGGGCTGAGGGCCAATATCTGTGTCTCGCCCAGTCGATCGACGCCGGTTACAACCTCGACACGCCGTCCGTCGTAAAGGCGAAGTATCGCGGCGCAGGTCCAATCCTCGGCGCCGCCGGCAAATGCACGGACGACGCCGGAGCGAGCACGGACGACGGAGCTGCGATCCAGGTTTTCGCCTGTAACAAGACCGCCGCGCGGAGCTGGGCTTAAGAACAGCAACGATGGCACGCTCCGCGTGCTCAACAGATCTCAGACTGTGACGATACTGCGGGTCAGGTTTGGGGGCTGCCCTGAGGGTGAGCAAGTCTCGACAGAAAACAACAGGCTCTTTCCAACACTCGCTGCGACCGCTGTTCGGCCGGAAACCGGTGTCCACAAAGCGCTGGCCGGTCGAAGGCAAACAAGCTCTCGGCATGAACCTCTTCGAGGGAAGAAGGTTAGGTCGACCCCGCCAAGCCCCTTCACCTGCGTGACAGCCCCACGGTCAGTCGCGCGATATTGCGTGGCCCGTCCCGACACCGGGCTGCCCGCGCAACGCCGGGGCAGCTAGACGCCGAATCTGCTCCATCGAGAGAGACGCGGCGGACTCCGGGTCGCCGCCAAGTACAGTGTCATAGTAGCGGAATGACTCGAACTCGACGCTCATGTACCCGTCGTACCCCGTCTCTTGGAGAGCGGCGAAAAATGCGGTCCAATCGATGCGCCCCTCGCCCAGCATCGGGAACATGAAACGCTCGCCTTCGACAGTCCCGACGGCATCCTTGAGGTGGGCATGCTTGATGCGTTTCTTCGACGCCCATTGGCGAATGACCCAGTCGACGTCTTCGATTCCAACGAGCGCGTCATGGGAAGGATCATAGTTCACGCCAAGTCGAGGACTGTCAAAGGTTTCGACGAGGTAGTTCGTCGTAAAGAAGTTGTGGCAGATCATGCCCCATACGCCCTCGACCGCGAGATCAACGCCAAGAGCCTCGGCGCGCTCAACGAACATCTCGTAACCCTTGAGGACGCGACTCCAGGCCGCGGCGTAAGTCATATCCTTGCCAATGACCGGCGCCGCAGGATCCCAGCGCGCCGGGCCTGTGAACAGATTGAGGGGCGGCCGAGTCTCGACCTCGCTCACGATTTCGATAGCTTTAATCACAACGGCGACACGGCGGTCGAACAGAGCGTCATCAGCGGTCACGAGATCCTGCTGGATGACCAATTCTCCGGTGCGCATCCCGAACCGTTCGGGGAGCCGCACGAGCTCGACAAGTCCGCTTCGCGGCTTTGCCATGACGTCGAAATGCGAAAGGGTCCAACCGACAGCGCCATATCCGACACGTGCAAGACTCTCGCAGACGACCTCGGGCGCCATCGACCGGTAGCCGAGACTGGCCATGAATTCGAACTTCACGGGCTACGCCTCCGAGAAATAGACGGTCGGTGGACGTAGACCGCGGCTTACATCTGTTTTATCCCCCGACAGTGCGATTCTTAGCACGGGCCACATGCGTAGTATTCCCGCTTGCGAATGCGAAGCTCGAGGCTGTTCTGGACGAAGGAAGTCGGTGCCGCAGCGAGAGGAATCACCACGTCTTGACTTCCCGACCGCCGCGTTGGCCGGATCCGGGTTGGACAGGCCGTATGCGATCCAATCGATCTTGGTCGAACGGTTTTGCGGATCAGCAACTAGGGTGTTCGCGGCCTGAACGGAGCGCCTACAACCAACCTGCTTGACGACTTCTCGGTCGACTTCTTCAGCTGCACTGGCAATCAGAACTTTCACCGCGCTCTCCCTCGTCAGGAACGGGAATGAGACTACGCTAAGACCCGCTCGGGCGACGATTCGTGGAAGCCCATGCGGCGCGACAGCACCGCTGCTTCGTCGCGGATCGCAATTTCCCACTCTCTCACGCGATCGTCGGTCATCCGAGGACTCGGACCGGAAATCCCGATCGCTCCGCATGCTGTTCCGTCGACCTTGAACACCGGCGCGGCTATGCAACGCACACCGATGCTGTACTCCTCGTCATCATGGGCGACGCGATCACGCCGTACCTGGATGAGGTGGCCGTCAAGCACCACGCGATTAAGAATGGTGCGGCGCGTATGGGGTTCGAACTGAAGCGAACTGATGATGCGCTCCCGGACCGGGTCCGTCTGAAACGCTAGGAGGGCCTTCCCAAGGGCAGTACAATAGAGCGGGGCCAAGGTGTACATAGGAGAATCGACCATGACCCCGCGTTGCGGAGGCACCTGATCGATGTAGAGGGCGCGATTGTCGGCGAGGACGGCAATGTGAGAGCATTCCCCCGTCAAGTCCGCGAGCTTTTCGATCGAAGGCCGAGCGGCCGTATGGAGATCGAGCCGCCTGAGCGCCTTATGGCCCAAGACTCCAAGGGCCAGACCAAGGGTGTACCGCTGGGTCGCGGGATCTTGCGCGACGAACCCGGCTTGTTCCAGGGTTCGCAGCATCCGTGAGACGGAACTCTTGTCCATCTCGAGCCGCCTGGCGAGGTCCGAAACGCCCGCCGGCCCGGCTTCCATACCTAGCGCCTCGATGAGCCGGATGGCCTTGCTTACTGATCTGACTTCCACGCTGTTGCCCAGGAAAGGTGCATGCCCGGCCTCGAATGCCGGCATTATGCGGTTCCGATGATTTAGGGCCAACACTGTGGAGCGTCAATAAAAAGAGGCGATGAGTTAGGAATTTTATTCCCGAATAGGAGTTCGGACCGCGGAAACCACCTGAAAGCCTTGAGGTGCGGATCGAACGTTACTTTAGACAATGCAATTCCGAGCCTTCGAAAGCCCCTCCTTCGCGCGGCCGCGACTCCCGTCCTCCTTCCCTTGATGAAAATACATCTACACGGTTGACACATGCGACCCAACGGCCGTATGTTTGGCCTGTAACACGCACCAGGCCGCGAATGACCGAGAATGCGTGAAACGGCTGCGTTTTGTGCCTTGCCGAGGCTTCAAATGCGCGCCGACAGGGAGGAGCCAAAGGTGATCGCGATTTCAGCCCATTCCACGCGCCGCGCTTTACTTGGTATCGTCGCCGCTGGGGCGTTCTTTGGCGCAACAGCGTTGTCTTATGCGCAAACCAAAACGATCGGCGTCTCGATTCCTACGCTCGACAATCCGTTCTGGGTTAACGCAACCAAGTTCGCCCAGCACGCCGCCGACGATCTCGGCGTCAAGCTCATCGTGGTGGGGGCTGAGAATCGAGAAGAAAAGCAGCTAGCAGATGTGCAGTCGCTGATCGCCGCGGGAGCTAACGCGCTCGTGGTCACGCCGCAATCGACCGCGAGCGCGCCGGGAATCATCGCGCTGGCGCGCCGCGCAAAGCTTCCGATCGTCATCGTCGACCGGTACCCTGGATTTCCGGCAGACAACCCTGATGCGCCTTATGTGGCCTTTGTCGGGCCCAACGACGTCACTGCGGGCCGCGACGTTGCAAAATTTCTGATCGACCATGGCGCAAAGAATATCGTCGGCCTGGGCGGGCAGCCTGGGTCCTCCGTTGCGGAAGGTCGTCAAAAGGGCCTCAACGAGGAGATTGCGGCGGCGCCTGGCGTGAAGCTTGTCCAATATGTTGGCGTGGGCGAGTCCGAGGACGCCGGTTATCAAGCTATGCAGAACCTGCTTGCCGCGCACGCCTCCGGAACAATTGACTCAGTTTGGTGCTTCAACGACGGGCTGTGCCTCGGCGCCTACCGCGCCATCAAGCAGGCGGGTCGGGACAAGGAGATCAAGATTGCGGGCATCGACCTCGTCTCGCAGGCTCTCGACCTCATCGAGCACAACACGAACTATACCTTCTCGACCGGGGGCCATTGGCTTCAGGTCGGATTTGGCGTGATGATCGCTTACGACGCGCTCAACGGGCACAAGCCGCTTAAGACGGACATCCGCCTCGATATGCTGGGCGTCAACAGTGAGAATTTCGCCAAGTTCAAGAAGCAGTTCATCGACAACCCTCCTCCGTACAATGTGAAAGACTATACGATTACCAACAACCCGAACACGACGAGCCAGACCTTCCCGCTTCAGACAAAGTGAGGTCGAACGGGCGGTCGAACGTATTTCGACCGCCCTTCTTTTGCTTTCGACTCGTTTGGTGGACGTTAATTTTATGCCGTGGAGCGCCGTGGGTCAGTTTTTGTCGCGATATGTTGCTTATGTCGCGCTGGTGGCCGTCGTCGTTGTGTTCGGAATTCTCTCGCCCGACCGCTTCCTAACTACGAACAACCTGGGAATAGTTCTTCAGAATTGCGCGGTTTTGGCTATCGTTGCGGTCGGAATCACATTCGTCATCATCGGCGGAAGTATAGATCTCAGCGTTGGGTCCGTAATGGCCTTCTCTGGCGCGATCACAGCCAGCACGGTCACCTCGATGGGAGAATGGGCGTTCATTGTCGGCCCTCTGGTCGGCGGGATTCTGGGTCTCATGAATGGGCTTGTCTTTGTTGTAGGCCGAATTCCGTCTTTCGTCGTGACGCTCGGCATGTTGTCGATCGCACGGGGCTCCACGGTCATATTCACCGGCGGTGCGCCTGTACCCATTCCGCTCACAAGCAGCTTCTACGTCTTCGGCACACCACCCGCGCCGTTTCTAATCGCGGCGAGCGTAGCCGCTGCGATGGGTTTTTTTTTACGCTTCACCACTTTCGGTCGGTACACCTTCGCGATTGGGGGGGACGAGGAAAAAGCACGCGTCCTGGGAATCCCCGTCGATCGCGTGAAGCTCGCGATGTTTGTCGTTTCCGGCGTTCTCGCGGGGGTAGGCGGTGCGATTCTTACCTCGCAACTTGGTTCAGGTAGCCCAACTGTAGGAACCGGCTTCGAACTGATGGCGATATCGGCTGTCGTCATCGGAGGCACTCCCCTGACCGGAGGCATGGGATCGATCATCGGAACGGCGGTCGGCAGCCTTGTTATCACCTCCCTTGCCAACGGACTCATCATCATGGGCGTTCCGACGAACGTGCAGACCGTACTAACCGGCGTCGTGCTGATCGGAGCGGTGATGATCTCCATCCGCCGCGGCAAACTCAAGATCATCAAGTGACCTAATACTCTCAACACCAAGAGTCGAAATGTCCAATTCCCCTATCCGTATCGGTCTCGTCGGAGCGGGCGCAATCATGCGCCTAAGCCATGCTCCAGTGATCGCAAAATCCGAGACCGCGACGCTTGCTGCCGTCTTCGATGTCGCCCTGCCACGCGCGGAGGCGATAGTCGCCGAGTTTGGCGGAAAGGCTTTCGACAATCTCGACGCCATGCTGGAGACGGGCAATGTAGACGCCGTCATCGTCGCGACACCGAACGATGCCCATCCAGCTGGAGTCATCGCTGCGGCCGAGCGAGGCAAACATGTCCTGTGCGAGAAGCCTTTAGCCATTGGCGTTGCGGACTGCCGGCGCATGGTCGAAGCCTGCGAGAAGGCCAAAGTCGTCCTTCAGGTCGGCTTCAACCAGCGTTTCTGGAGTCAGGTGCAGATCGCCAAGGCTCTCGTGGACGCCGGTTTCATCGGGAAGGTTCATCAGATGCGCTCGATCTACTCTGAGAAGTCCACCGCCTATCCGGCGGCGACGCGCTATCGCTACGACCTCGCCCGATCTGGTGGCGCGACGATCGTCGATCTAACAATTCACCGCATCGACATGGCTCGCCACCTAGTGGGCGATGTCGCAGGCGTATTCGCCGAACTCGCGCACAGCCAGCTTCCGGAAAAGGTCGACGACAATGTCTGGCTGCTCACTCGATTCGAGAACGGAGGGCGCGGGTGCCTGTCGGGGAATCGATATTCGCCGGACATTGGCGATGGGACCGACCTCTACGGCTCGGACGGGACTATTCATATCGCGAGTGAATCGATCAATCCGTACAACGCGTCGCCGCTCGCGGTCTATACCGAAAAGTCCGTGAAGGACTTGCCGGATGTCCTCCGGGAGGCTTGCTATCCTGACGCTTGGTGGAAAGACTTCGACGGCGGATGGATCACGGTGAAGCCATCGCGGCGCAGTCCGTACGAGGCCCAACTGAAGAGCTTCTGCGGCGCGATTCGAGGCGACCATGCGGTGCAGATCACGGGGGTCGACGGCCTGAAGGCGCAGGAAGTGATCCAGGCAGCCTATCTATCGGTGCAGTCTGGCGGATGGGTGACGCTACCGCTTGCGCCGGACGCGCCCTTTTTGATCCCCACCTATGCATAGTTGGTCCATATTCGCCCTCTTCCCGAGTTCCGCCGTTCCGCGACGTCTGTTCCGGAGATCGCTCCATGAACTCTAACGCCGGGCACGGCGAAGCGCCGTCAGGACCGGCCGCGGGCGAGTTCCTGAAGCTCCGCGGAATAGGCAAGCGTTGGGGCGCCATCACCGCTCTCGAGGACGTCGATCTCGAGATCCGGCGCGGAGAGGTGCTCGGCCTCCTCGGCGACAACGGCGCTGGCAAGACGACGCTCGTCAATGTGATCTCGGGCGTCTTCACACCGACCAGCGGGAGCATTGAATGCTCCGGCATCCCGGTAAAAATCAACACACCGGACCGAGCTCACGGGCTCGGTATCGAAACCGTGTTTCAGGATCTCGCGCTGCTGCCGAACCTGGCGGTCGCCGATAACCTCTTCATCGCGCGAGAGCGGACCATCGATATTATTCCTGGTCTCATTCGCGTGCTGAAGCGGCGCGAGATGGAGCGCGACGCGGCGGAAACGTTGAAAAAACTGGATATCCATATTCCCTCGCTGCGGGTCAATGTGGATAGCCTTTCCGGGGGCCAACGTCAGGCGATCGCCATTGCCCGGGCCATTCGTTGGAAAGCCAACCTCGTCATACTTGACGAACCCACCGCCGCCCTCAGCGTGCCGGAGCAAAACAAGGTTCTATCGCTCACCCGGCAACTCGCGAATCAAGGCGTCGCAGTCCTCTACATCACGCACAACATGGGCGACGTGATGCACGTGACCGATCGAATCGCGGTTCTCTATCGAGGCCGCAAGGCCGGTGAAATGTATACGGCGGAGACGACTGAAAAGGAGATCGTTCACGTGATTATGTCTGGGCAACGCTAGGCCGGGCGGATCGGACGACGAGTACGAATCGCAGTGACTCTGTGCGCAAGGGCGCGCGAAGGCTTAGGAGAAAAGTTATGTCGACCATTCGTCTCACCATGGCGCAGGCACTGGTCCGATTTCTCTGCAATCAATTCACCATCGTGGACGGGGAGCGAGTTCCGCTGTTTCCGGGTGTCTTCGCCATCTTCGGCCACGGCAACGTGACGTGCCTCGCGGAGGCGCTCGAAAGTGTCAAGGACAGGCTACCCACTTGGAGGGGCCAGAACGAGCAGTCGATGGCGCTCGCGGCGATCGGATTCACGAAGTCGAAGCTGCGCCGGCAGATCATGATCGCAGCCTCCTCTATCGGACCGGGAGCGCTCAATATGGTGACCGCCGCCGGAGTTGCGCATTCGAATCGTCTTCCGCTCCTCATCCTGTCGGGCGACACATTCGTTAACCGTCGCCCCGATCCGGTCCTCCAGCAGGTGGAACATTTCGACGATCCCACTGTGAACATTAACGACGCCTTCAAAGCGGTGACGCGATACTGGGACCGGATCGTCCATCCCGAGCAGATCATGTCATCGTTGCCTCATGCGGTGGCGACGATGCTTGACCCGGGAGATTGCGGTCCGGCCTTTATTGGGCTGCCCCAGGATGTGCAGGAGATTGCGGTCGACTACCCTGCCGCGTTCTTCGAAGAGACCGTCCACATTCTGCCCCGTCCTCGTCCCGACCGCGAGCGGCTGGCGGAGGCGATTCGGCTCCTCACTTCGGCCAAGCGGCCGCTGATTATTGCCGGCGGAGGAGTCCGATACTCCGGAGCAGGAGAGGTGCTCGGCAAACTTGCCGCCGAGCATGGCGTTCCGCTCAGCGAAACCATCGCGGGCAAGGGCGGGGTGGCGCACGATCACCCGGCCCATGTCGGACCAATCGGCATTTCCGGATCGCTCTCGGCCAACGCGCTTGCCGCTGAGGCCGACCTCATCCTCGCGGTCGGCACGCGCCTGGCCGATTTCACCACGGGATCGTGGACCTGTTTCTCGCCCGACGCGAAGTTCGTTTCCATCAACGCGGCGCGCTACGACGCGACCAAGCATCGCGCTCTTGCCGTTGTCGCGGATGCGCGGGAAGCGCTCGCGGAACTCGCGGCGGGTCTGACCGGCTGGAAGGCGGAGACCGGGTGGACAAAGAAGAGCCGGCTCGAGTTTGCGAAGTGGAATGATGTGCTCGACGGGATTCAGAAGCCGACTAACAGCGAGCATCCGAGCTACGCGCAGGTCATTGGCGTCGTGAACGCCGTGGCCGACGACCGCGATGTCGTGATTGCTGCGGCTGGCGGCCTGCCGGGCGAGGTCAGCAAGAATTGGCGGGTGAAGACTCCGAATACGGTCGACATCGAGTATGGCTTCTCTTGCATGGGATATGAACTCGCGGCCGGATGGGGAGCCGCGATGGCCGACCCCAGCCGTACGCCGATCGTCATGGTCGGGGACGGCAGCTATCTGATGATGAACTCCGACATCTATTCATCCGTTCTTACAGGTCACAAGATGATCGTGGTCGTCTGCGACAATGGCGGATACGCGATCATAGACCGTCTGCAGAACGCTGCGGGCGGCGTGCGTTTCAACAACATGATCCGGGATTGCCGGGTCAAGCAGGCGTTCGGGGTCGATTTCGTGCAGCATGCAGGCTCAATGGGCGCGCTCACCCGTCGTGTCGAAAGCCTTGCGGATCTTCGGTCGGCGATCGAGTGGGCCAAGACAACCGATAGAACGACGGTGATCACGATCACTGTCGATGAAAACGCATGGTCGCCCGGCGACGTATTCTGGGACATTGGCGTTCCGGAGGTGAGCGAACGTGAGAGTGTCCGCGCCGCCGCCGCCGCGCAGAAGAAAAACCGCAAGAAGCAGCGAGTCGGCGTCTGACTTTTTTGTCGATTCCATTTGGAGTCGACCGACAAATCAGAGACTGAAGAGACGCACATGAAGATTGGAATGGTGTCGGATTCTCTGGGGAATCTCGGGTTCGAGGCTATGCTCGACGCAGCCGCCGCACTCGGCATCCAGGGCCTCGAGATGAATACCGGGAATTGGTCGGCGGCGCCTCACCTTGACCTCGACAAGCTATTATCGAGCGAGAGCGAACGGCGTGGTTTTCTCAAGGCTTTCGCAGACCGGCGACTCGAGCTCATCGCGCTGAACGCGAACGGCAATCAGCTTCATCCAACGGACGGCGATCGGCAATCCAAGGTCATTTACGACACGGTGCGTCTCGCCGGTCTCCTCGGAGTGACGAGGGTCAGCATGATGTCTGGACTGCCCGGAGGCGCGCCCGGCGACAGCATGCCGAACTGGATCGTCTCATCTTGGCCGCCGGAGACCCAGTCGATCCTCAGGTGGCAATGGGAAGAAAAGCTTCTGCCCTATTGGCGACGGCTTGCGGACGCTGCCCGAGCCAACGGCGTCAAGCAGCTGTGCATTGAGCTCCACGGCAACCAGCTCGTCTACAATGTGCCGTCGCTGCTGAAGCTTCGTAAGGAAATAGGCGACATCGTCGGCGCCAACCTCGACCCGAGCCATCTCATGTGGATGGACGCCGATCCAATCGCCGCAGTCGATGCGCTGGGCGATGCGATTTACCACGCCCACGCGAAAGACACCTTCGTCAATCCCGCCGTCTGCGGCACAACAAGTCGGCTCGAGAACGGTCCCATGGCTCAAACCTCTGCCCGCTCCTGGAGCTATATCACGCTCGGTTATGGCCACGATGAATGGTGGTGGCGGGCGTTCTGCTACCGCCTGCGCATGAACGGCTACGATGGTTGGCTCTCTATCGAGCATGAGGACGTCGTTCTTTCGCGGATCGAAGGCGTCCGACGGTCTGTCGAACTGCTGCAGCGTGTCGCGCCAGTCGAAGTGAGCGACTACGTCCCGTAGGGCGATGGCGTATCTTTCCAGACGCCGACGTCAAAATCAGTTTTGCAGGCATCATGAACGAGAGGACAGGCGACGTGAAAGAGCTGAACATCGCCATGATCGGCACAGGCTTCATGGGCAAGGCGCATTCGCTGGCCTATTCGGCGATGCCGCTATTCTTCTGGCCGCCGCCGGCGACCCCAGTCCGGAAGGTCGTCGTAGACGTAACCGACGATCTCGCCTCATCCGCAAGGGATCGTCTAGGCTTCGCGGATTACGCCACCGATTGGAAGGATGTCGTCGGCCGCTCGGACATCGACGTTGTGGATATCTGTACACCCAACAACTGCCATGCGGAGATCGCTATCGCGGCGGCGAAGGCGGGCAAGCACATCCTTTGCGAGAAGCCGTTGGCGCTCGATGCGGCCGAGGCCAAAACGATGCTCGACGCCGTTGAGGCCGCGGGCGTGACCCATATGGTGGCGTTCAACTACCGCCATACTCCCGCGGTTATCATGGCTAAGCAGCTCGTCGACGCGGGTCGGATCGGCCAAATCCTGACGTTTCATGGCCGATATCTGCAAGATTGGTCGGCCGATCCAGGCACTCCCCTTTCCTGGCGCTTTCAGAAGAAACTCGCCGGCTCGGGGGCTCTGGGCGACGTTGGCACCCATATTATCGACATGACCCGCTACATCGTTGGCGAGCTTGAGTCCGTGAACGCAATTGTCCGCACGCATATTCCGGAACGCCCGCGCCAGAAGGGCGCCTTCGACAAGATGGCGTCCGCGCAACGCGATGCCTCCGGTCCGAAGGGACCGGTTGATGTCGACGATGCGCTCATCACCATGATCCGCTTCGCCAACGGCGCGGCCGGCACGATCGAGGCTTCCCGCAACGCGTACGGTCATCACAATGGGCTCGGCTTCGAGATCAACGGAACGAAAGGCAGCATCATCTTTGATTACCAGCGCCTAAACGAGCTCCAGGTGATGTTCGCCGATGACCCGATCGAGCTGCACGGATTCCGCACCCTCCATATGGGCCCGGCGCACCCCTATGGAGAACACCTCTGGCCGATTCCCGGCCTCGGGGTCGGCTATATCGACGTCAAGATCATCGAGTGCTTCAACTTCATCAAGGCGGTCATTGAGGGTCGGCCAGGCGAACCCAATTTCCGTGACGGATACGAGATTGCACGGATCAGCGACGCAATTGTCGCGTCGGGAGTGAGCCAAAAGTGGGAGTCAGTGGCCGACTATTGAGCTGGCGACTCGGCGATGATTTCGGCACACCTGATCGCCTCGCCAATCATCCGGAAGGTCTCGTTGACCGGATCGGTTCCCATCGGCAAACACATCCTGCGGCTCTGCGCGGATGGGGTGAAGAAAGTCTCGATGGAGTCCTGAGACCGGCGAGATCGCCCGCCCAGGCGCCGTTCGAGCGGCAGGCCGAACTTATCCTCGAGCAGATGAAGACGGCGCTCGAGGCGGCTGGCTCTGACCTCGACCACGTGCTCAAGTGCAACGTGCTCTGCATCTCGGCCGAGCGCTTCCAAGTCTTCAACGCAATCTACAAGCGTTATTTCCCGAAAAACCCGCGGCGCGGATCTTCGTCTGCGTGCCGGAGTGGACCGGGCCCTTCGACGTCGAGATCGGCGGCATCGCCGTCACGAGGAGCTGTCTCCGCGGGCGATGCGCGGTAACGATTATTGATTAGTATCAGTGGATTATCTTGGAGCGGGCGAAGGGAATCGAACCCTCGTATGAAGCTTGGGAAGCTTCCGTTCTACCATTGAACTACGCCCGCTCGGGTCGCCTTCGGCGATGGCAGGAGAGGCGAGACTCGAACTCGCAACCCCCGGTTTTGGAGACCGGTGCTCTACCAATTGAGCTACACTCCTATCAGCGCCGTTCATGCCGCAACCCGCGCCCGGACGCAAGGGTGGGCGGTTCGAGGGGGTTCGAGGGGCCCGCTTGACTTCGCCGCCTCCCATCGCCAGTTATCCGCGCGGCCCACGTCTCCCCCCGTGCGGTTCGCGCTAAGGATTTGATGCGCACTTATCTCAGCTTTGAAACGGCGGTCGCGGATATCGAGGCCCGTCTCGATGAAATGCGCGCCGTGGCCGAGAAAGGCGATTCGCCCGCGCTCGCCGAGGAACTCACGAAGCTTGAGGCCAGAGCCGAGAAGGCGCTGGCCGATCTCTACGCGAGCCTCACGCCCTGGCAGAAGACGATGGTCGCGCGCGCCCAGGGGCGTCCGCGTTTCGGCGACTACATCAAGGGGCTCGTCACCGAGTTCACGCCTTTGGCCGGCGACCGCTATTTCGGCGAGGACGAAGCCATCGTCGGCGGCCTTGGAAGATTCGAGGGCGAGTCGGTCTGTGTCATCGGCCAGGAGAAGGGCGACGACACGGCGAGCCGGGTGCGGCACAATTTCGGCATGGCGCGACCGGAGGGCTATCGCAAGGCGACGCGCCTGATGGAGCTTGCCGACCGCTTCGGCCTGCCGGTGATCTCTCTTATCGACACGGCGGGCGCCTTCCCGGGCGTCGAGGCCGAGGAGCGCGGCCAGGCCGAAGCCATCGCCCGCTCGATCGACACCTGTCTCTCAATCGGCGTGCCCAACATCGGAATGGTGATCGGCGAGGGCGGTTCCGGCGGCGCGCTCGCGATCGCCGCCTGCAACACCGTGCTCATGCTCGAACACGCCATCTACACCGTGGCCTCGCCGGAAGCCGCCGCCTCGATCCTCTGGCGCGATTCCTCGCGCGCGCAGGAGGCGGCGACCGGCATGAAGATCACCGCGCAGGACCTGATCAAGTTCGGCCTCATCGACGGAATCGTTCCCGAGCCGCTCGGCGGCGCGCACCGCGATCCGGCCGCAACGATCGCCTCCGCCGGGCGCGGGCTCAGCGATGCGCTCAAGTCTCTGCACAATCTGGGTCCGGACGAACTCCGCAACGCGCGGGCGGAGAAATTCTTGGCGATGGGACGGAAGATATGATTGTCATTCCAGGCTAGGCACGAGGCCTGACCGGGAATCCAGGATTTCGACGTGTTCGCGACGCGGGCTGGATTCGCGATCGCTCGCTCCGCGACCGTCGGGAATACGGGGGGGAATATGCTGCAGACATGGC
>DATCEJ010000178.1:0-2757 GCA_036510135.1 Roseiarcus sp.
CGAGCAGAGCCTCGGCCGGTTCACGTCATATAGACGCCGCCGGTCACATTGATCCCCTGCCCTGTCATGAACCGCGCCTTGTCCGAGCACAGGAACATCACGACGTCGGCAACGTCCTCGGGCTCCTCGAGACGTCCGAGCGGCGTCTGCGCCACGTAATCGTCGACGACCTGCCGCGCCGACATATTGCGGAGGCTCGCCTCCCACTCGACCTCGCGCGCCTGCATGCCGGTCTTCACGAAGCCGGGGCACACGGCGTTCACGCGAATGCCGTTGGGGCCAAGTTCGCGGGCGAGCGCCTGGGTCCAGCCGAGCACCGCGAACTTCGAGGCCGAATAATGCGCGAGCAACGGCGCGCCGACCTTGGCGGCGAGCGACGCGGTGTTGACGATGCAGCCCGCGCCCTGGGCGACGAAATGCCGGGCCGCGATCTGATTGGTCAGGAATATGCCGCGCGCGTTGACGGAGAAATTGAAGTCCCAGTCCGCGTCAGTGAGGTCGAGCGCCCGTTGCATGGTCGAGACACCGGCGTTGGCGATGCAGATGTCGCAACCCCCGAGATGCTTCAGCGCTTCGCCGAACGCGCGCTCGACGGACGCGCGCTCGCGCACGTCGATCTCGACAGCAACGGCGTTTTCGCCGATCTCTTTCGCTGTTCGCTGTGCGGCCTCGCCATCGAGATCGGCGATCGCCACCTTCACGCCGCTTCGCGCGAGCGCGGCAGCGATAGCGCGGCCGATCCCCTGCGCGCCCCCGGTGACAAAGGCGCGCTTGCCGTTGAGCTCCGAATAGGGCGAATTGTCTGCCGGCACACTTCCTCCCACGGGCTCGCGAGGGCGAGTCCTATCAACAAAATCGGAGACCGCGAAGACGCTTTCTATTTGATAATCTCGCCCCCGGCGCTAGTTTGCGCCGCGCGAACCGCGAAATCCCCTTTAACATTCGGCGCAAACGATCAAGCGTCTCCTGCGCCTGAGGAACTCCCGCCATGGTTTTTGACTTCTTCGGCGACAAGACGAAAGTCGTGATCGCCATGGCGCATATCGGCGCGCTCCCGGGATCGCCGCTTTACGACGCGGACGGAGGCGTCGGCAAACTCATCGAGGGCGTGCTCAAGGACATTGACGCCCTTCAAACAGGCGGCGTCGACGCAATCATGTTCGGAAACGAGAACGACCGGCCTTACGTTCTCAAGGCCCCGCCCGAGGGTATCGCCGCGATGAGCGCTGTCGTCCAAGCCATTAAGCCGCATCTCAAGGTTCCGTTCGGCGTCAATTATCTTTGGGACCCGCTCGCCAGCGTCGCCATTGCGGCCGCGACAGGCGCGAGCTTCGTGCGCGAGATCTTCACCGGCCTCTTCGCGTCCGACATGGGACTCTGGCAAGCCGACTGCGCCGGCGCCCTCAGGCTGCGCCACAGTCTCGGCCGCGACGACCTAAAACTCCTGTTCAACATCAACGCCGAGTTCGCCCATTCGCTCGACGAGCGGCCGATCGCCTTGCGGGCAAAAAGCGCCGTCTTCTCGTCGCTCGCCGACGCGATCCTGGTCTCGGGCCCCTTGACCGGAGATGCCGTGGACCGCTCGAACCTCAAAACCGTGCGCGAAGCTGTCCCGGGTGTTCCCGTGCTCGCCAACACCGGCGTCACGATCGACAACGTGCGCGACATCCTCGCCATCTCGGATGGCGTGGTGATCGGCACGCATTTCAAGGTCGACGGAAACACCTGGAACCCGGTCGACGGCGCCCGCGTCAAGCGCTTCATGGATTTCGTGGCGAAGTTGCGGTGACTGCGCCGCGCCAACGGTGGCTCGCTTGGAGTAAAATCTGCAATCAATGAACATCAAGGCAGATTATTCCGCCGCATGGCGTGACCTGAAAAAGCGTCGTCTTATTGCGTGGGCCGTGTTCCTTGGATTCGTTCCAGGTGGTTTCGTGACGTTTTTCTTAATCGGGCTGCCGTTGTCGTTTCTCACCGGGATTCGGCCAGACTATTTCTTCTATCCAATCGCTATTTCGTGGATGCTAATGATTTGGATCGCGGGACAACGTGCAATGATTTTTCAATGCCCGCGCTGTCAGCAAAGGTTCTTCGCCGCTCGTTGGTATTACAGTGGATTCGCAAGAAGGTGCGTGCATTGCAAGCTGCGCATAGGCGCAGATTCAAATTGACAAGCTGCGTTCTCGGTCTCGACATCGGCACGACCTCGACCATCGGCATCCTCATCCGGCCGCCGGACGAGACACTCGCCCTCGCCTCGCGCCCCGTCACCCTGCGTTCGGACCATATTGGTTGGGCAGAGGAGGATCCGGAGCAATGGTGGAGCAACGTCGGGGAGATCGTGCGGGAGCTGTTGGGCGCGAGCGGCGTGCCTGCGGATGACATCGCCGCGATCGGCGTGACCGGCATGCTGCCGGCGGTCGTGTTGCTCGACTCAGTTGGTCGCTTGCTCAGACCCAGCATCCAGCAGAGTGATGCGCGCTGCGGCGCGGAAGTCGAGGAGCTCCGCGCCGAGATCGACGAGAAGGCCTTCCTCGCCAAGGCCGGCAACGGAATCAACCAGCAGCTTATCGCGGCAAAGCTTCGATGGATCGAGCGGCATGAGCCAGAGATCTTCGCGCGCATCGCTACCGTGTTTGGCTCGTACGACTACATAAACTGGCGTCTCACAGGAGAACGCGCCATCGAGCAGAACTGGGCGCTCGAGGCGGGATTCGTCGACGTCGCGACGCACTCGCTGGACGACGCGCTGATCTC
>DATCEJ010000179.1:0-3631 GCA_036510135.1 Roseiarcus sp.
CCGGGGAAATAGGGCTCCGCTCGGCCCCTCTGTCGGAATAGGAGTGGCGCCTCACACATTGGCGGCCGTCACATCGCTCTCTTCGTCCACCTCCCGCCCGTCGCGGTAGAGTGCTCACTCTCTCGGCAGTCGGGGGCGGCGAGAGACGCCGACCCGCCTAGCCCTTCGTGGGCGCGGCCGAATCCAGAAGCTTGGCTGACTTGAGGTCCGACCACAGGCTCGCCGGGATCTCGACCGTCGCGTCGTGGACGTTTCCTTTGACTTCCTCAGGCTTCACGGCGCCCAGCACGACGGACACGACGGCGGAGTGCCCGAGCGCAAATTGAATCGCCGCCTGGCGCAGGGTGACCTTGTGCTTTTTGCAGATCTCTTCGATCGCCTTCACCTTGTCGACGACCGCCTTCGGAGCGTCCGTGTAGTCGTACTTGGCGCCGGCGCCCGATCCCGTCGCCAGAATGCCGGAATTGAACACGCCGGCAAGCATCACGCCCATGTTCTTTTCGAGCGCCAGTGGCAGAAACTCGGCCAAGCCCGTCTGGTCGATCAGCGTATAACGTCCGGCCATCATCGCGACATCGAAATCGCCGGCCTTGGCGAATTTGACGCAGGTGTCGGCTTCGTTGATGCCGAAGCCGATCGCCTTGATGACCTTCTCGTTGCGCAGCTTGTCGATCGCCTTGTAGGCGCCCTCCATCGCTTCCTTGAAGCGGGCCGGCGCTTCTTCCTTGCCGTGCGTCCAGACGTCGCAATCATGGATGAGGACGATGTCGATCCGGTCGAGGCCCGTCCGCAACAGGGAGTGCTCGAGCGAACGCATCGCGCCGTCGTAGGAATAGTCGAAGCGCGGCGCGTGCGGATGTCCGCCGGCGAAGCCGGGCGAAACCACGTCGCTGCGCGGCTTGGGCGGCCTCGTGAAGGGGTCCATGATGCGGCCGATCTTGGTCGACACAAGGATCTCGTCGCGCTTCGCACGCCTCAAGCCCGCGCCCATCCGGGCTTCCGCAAGCCCGTTGCCGTAGTGAGGCGACGAGTCGAACACCTTGATTCCGCTCGCGAGCGCCTGCTCGATCGTCGCGATCGACGTTTTTTCGTCGAGCAGCGCATAGAAGTCGCCGAGCGGGCCGGTCCCCTCGCCGACGACGGAAAACGTAAGCCCCTCGCCGTTCCGAGCCTTTATGCGTCGCGTTTCCATGCTTCCTCCACGAATATCCCGTCGCCCCGGCGCGCCCGGCGGCATGTTTCATGAGCGCAAGCGTAACGCAAGGCGCAAGGCCGTGAAAGGCGGCGGCTCTTGCCTGGCGCGCCGGGAGCCGACCTCTATCTCCGGCCTCTTGCGCGCGACCTCGTCGCGCCGAAATCGGCGGCGCGCAAAAGGAACACTTCGCCCGAAATGTCTTCGGTGTCGAGCCAGACGAACGGCAGATGCGGATACTCCTGCTCGAGCAGCGGGCGCGCCCCGCCGACCTCGCAGATCAGCGTCCCGCTTGCCGTCAGATGCTTCGGCGCTTCGCCAAGAATCCGGCGCACGATGTGGAGCCCGTCCGTTCCGCCAGCATGCGCAAGCACCGGCTCGGCCGCGTATTCCGGCGGAAAGCCCGCGATCGCCGCGGCGTCGACATAAGGCGGGTTGGTCAGGATCAGGTCGAAGCGCGCGCCGCCGATCGGAGCAAACAAGTCTCCCTGCTTCAGCGCGATACGATCCTGAAGGCCATGCTCCTCGAGGTTGCGCGCGGCCACTTCGAGGGCGCCGGGCGAGACATCCAGCGCCTCGACGCGCGCATTGGGAAAGGCGCGCGCGGCGAGGATGGCCAGCGAACCGCCACCCGTGCAGAGGTCGAGCACCGAGGCGATATTCTCCGGATCGCCGATGAGCGCATTGTCCTCGGCGAAAGCGGTCATCACCAATTCGCCAATCAGGCTGCGCGGCACGATGACGCGCTCGTCGACATAGAACGGCACGCCCTGGATGTAGGCGCGGTTGACAAGGTAGGCGGCGGGCTTGCGCGTCGTCGCGCGCGCCTCGATCAGGTCCAAGAGCCGCTTACGCTCGGAGCGAACGAGTCTCGCGTCGAGAAACGGATCGAGCGTGTCGATCGGCAGGCTTAAGCCCTCGAGGATGAGAAAGGCGGCCTCGTCGAGCGCCGTCGTGGCGCCGTGGCCGAAGGCAAGACTAGACGAGAGAAAGCGGCCGACCGCATAGCGCAGCCAGTCTCGCGGGGTGAGGAACGTTTCAACCCGCTCGTCGACTGGCGACTCAGACAAGGGCGGCCGCCTCAAACGCTGGGCTCATGAGTCGCCGGTTATAAAAGCCACATCCGGAATTTCAAACCAGCGACTTGTGCTGCGCCGCGGTAATTTCCAAGACGTCAGGGACACAATGTCATAGCGAGCGCCACTGGCATGCCGGCGACGCGCCGCACCTCTTCGGTTGCGTCGGGCCGCTGGCGTACGCTGCAATGCAAAAAAAGGTTTGGCTGCGCAAAAAAAACGCTTATCTTATGTTGGCGCGCGTCGACGTCATACCCCGGACCGGCATCAACGTCATGGCTAATTCCACTCCGATTACAATCAAGAAATACGCCAATCGTCGGCTGTATAATACGGCGTCGAGCGCCTATGTGACGCTGGCCGATTTGGCGGTCATGGTGAAAGCTGGCGAAGACTTCATTGTTTACGACGCCAAGAGCAATGATGACATCACCCGTTCAGTTCTCACCCAGATCATCTTCGAGCAAGAGGGAATTGCGGGGCAGTCGCTCCTGCCGACGACGTTCCTGCGCCAGCTGATCCGCTTCTATGGCGACAGCATGCAGGCGATCCTGCCGAGCTATCTGGAATTCTCGATCGACCGCTTTTCGGGCGAGCAACCGGCGATGCGCGAAGCCGCACGCCGCATGTTTGGTTCGGAGGCTTTCTCCGCCGGCTCATTCGTCGCCCTGCAGGAATTGACCAAGAAGAATTTCGCGGCGTTCAATCAAGCTTTGGCGATGTTCTCGCCATTCGCCGCCGTGACCCCGACCGCGGAAGCGCCTGCCAGGAAGGCGAATTCCGAGGAGGATATCGACGCTCTGCGCAGTCAGCTGTCCGACATGCAAAGGCGCCTTGAGTCTTTGGCCAAGAAGGATGAAACGCCTTAAAAGCGATCCTTGCGCGTGCGGAGCTCCCCGAACACCGCCGCGGGCTGCGCGCCGCCCATGCCGACCGCGGCCTGAATCGCCGGCTCCTCCACACGTAGAAACGGATTCGCGGCAAGCTCGGCTGCGATATTCGTCGGCAAGGTCGGCCGACGCTCGGTGCGCAACCTCGCGATCTCCTCGATTCGAGCCTTCAGAATTGGATTGTCGGGTTCGATGGTGATGGCGAACCGGCCATTCGCCTGGGTGTATTCATGGCCGCAATAGATTTGGGTCTCCCCGGGAAGGGCGGCAAGCTTGGCCAGCGAGCTCCACATGACCGCAAGGGGCGTCTCGAACACGCGCCCGCAACCGAGCGAGAACAGCGTGTCTCCACAGAAGGCGACTGCGTCGTCCTCGAAATGATAGGCGATGTGGCCCAGCGTGTGGCCGGGAGTTTCGATGACTTTCGCTGCGAGCGATCCCACGCGGGCCATATCGCCCTCCTTCACCTCATG
>DATCEJ010000180.1:0-4573 GCA_036510135.1 Roseiarcus sp.
TGATCCTGGTCGACGATCTGATCGCGACCGGGGGAACGGCGGAAGGCGCGGTCAAGCTCCTGCGCCAGATGGGCGCCGAGGTGATCGCCGCCTGCTTCGTCATCGACCTGCCGGACCTTGGCGGCGCGGCCAAGCTCGAGGGGCTCAAGGTCCCCGTGCGCAGTCTGGTTAGCTTCTCGGGCCACTAATTGGGACAGGAACCGCGGGTCTCGGGCGGTTCCGTCCCGTTGTTCCTCAGCCGATTGCCAAGGACGCGCGTCGCCGTGCGGCCCACAACCCGAGCGAGCCGAATCCGACCAGCATCATCGCCCAAGTCGATGGTTCGGGAACGCTGATCGCTCCGAACAGGCCATGCGTCTCACCGTCGATGCCATCGGTGAAGTAGAGGGTCATCGGGTCGCCGGCAGGGCCCCCGCTACCGAACATCAGGTCCCAAAGTCCGCCGGGCGTCTGGCCAGAGCCAGGACTGACGGCGATCGTGCCTTCGAAGGCGCCCGTCGTTGCATCGAAGGCGCTGATTTCGCTGTCGCCGAAGGCGAAATTGCCAACCAGCAAGTCGCCGCCGAAGGCGCCGAAGCCGGCCGGCGCAATGGCCATTCCCCACGGGGAGGCAAGCTCGCCACCTGGGCCAGGCGACACTCCGACGAGTTGTTGCATGAAGTTGCCGCTCTCATCGAAAACGGCCACGGCTCCCATGCCGGCGGTCGCACTTGTCTGTGCGGTGTGGCCGGTCGGCGCATAGGTCACGTAAACCTTGCCGGCGATGTCCTCAACGTTGAAGGGAACGTATCCCACGGGAAGATCGGGGTCGGCAAAGCTGCCCGAAACGGTCGTAGAAGCGAACGAGCCGTTGAAGACGTCGATGGACCCGGTCCCTGCGCCGTTGGCGGCATAGAGCAAGTTTCCGGCGCTATTCATGGCCAATCCGGTGAAAACAGCGCCCTGTGTGCCCCCTTCGACCGTCGCGGCGTTCATTGTCGCGGGATTCACGTTCGAACCATTCCAGGCAGAGATTGTCCCGTTCAGATTGGCGAAAATGAATAGAGCCGGGCCGCCCACGATCCCGAAGGACGTTTTGGGGACGTTCGCGACCTGGCCGGTCGGGCCTGGAAAGCCGGCGGTTACGGGCGGTGGGACGGCCACGAAATTCGTCGCCGGCGCGGGGAAGGCATTTGGCGCCGCAATACCCGTGCTGCCGGTTACCGAGAAGAGGCTTGAGGTGCCCGTGCCCTGGTTCGAGATCCAAAATGGGCTCGCCCCGGGCATTGCGGAAACGCCCCATGTGTTGACCAGGTTCGAGTCGGTAAGCGTCGCAAGGCCCGGGACGTCCGAGGCTAAATTCGTTTGTTTGAATTGCGCTTGGGCCTGCCCGGCGCCTGCGCAAAGCGCGCCGAGAGCGACGGTCGTCAATATGACAGCTTGAAATGACGATGATCTGGTCATTACGGCGCTCCCTTGTGACTGTTGATGTAAAGGCGGCCGGTCGGCCGGTCTTATACAGACCGTCCGCTGTTCTATTCGCGCTGAAGTCGCACTCCGCCCGTTTCGACTGCGAGTGAACACTGGGCGCCTCGATTTATTCAGCGGCCGAAGCCAGAAAGAGCTGAGTAACGAATACGTGATCGACGAGAACTGGGCGCGATGCTCCTCCGCGCTGGGTTTCGATCCTTCGGCAATCGATACCGAAAGCGTTCGCGTTATTGCGTCAGCGCATCAGGGTGCGGGTCCGCTCTCGAAGAAGTCCTGGTAATTGGAAATTATCAAAAATATTTGACAAAGGCAGAAATGCCAGATACGATTAATTCGAGGTCGAGACAGCTCATTCGGAGATCGCGGTGGTTAAGCATCGCAATTGAATCGGGAAGACCTCACGTCTCAAGGAGCATCGAGCAGCGTCGCGACTCGAAGGATGGCCCAAAAGCGATCACATCATTCTTCGTGGCGACTCGCGGGGCGTCAGAACAAGGTCGTTGAGATGAGACCAAAGGAAGCGGAAAAAGTTGCGTAACTCCCAACCACCTCGTCCTGAGGCGCCGCGAAGCGGCCTCGAAGGACGCTCCCGGGCGCACTGACGTCGCCGAGAGCTGGAGCATGCTTCGAGACGCCGCGCTTCCGCGCGGCTCCTCAGCATGAGGTCCCTGGGCGCCGCAGTTCGGAAGCCTCAGCTTGGGAGTTACGAAATTGCGCAAAAGAGCAGTTAACAGATTGAAATCGTTCGATGGCGTAAACTTGTGAGCGCCTTCCTCGGAACCGGAGCCAGTCGCCCCGCCGATAGCCCGGGAGCGCGTGTGATCCGCGCCGTCAGGCGGTCCGCGTCGTACGCCGCTGGCGCGCCTTGGCCGTCGCTGCGGCTCGGAGCGCTGTGGCGGTATCGACGATGGTCGCCGTCTCACCCTTCAGGTGCGCAAGCGCCAGCGCCCGGACGTCCTCGGCCGGCCAGAGCCGCCCTCTGAGATCGACCGTGTCAACCGCCCGGCACGCGTCGGCGACGACAAACATCTGATAGCCAAGATCGCTCGCGTGTCGCGCCGACGCTTCGAGCGCATGGGTCCCGAGGGCGCCGCATAGCACGAGGGTCGTCGCGCCGAGTTCGTCGAGCCTGGCTTCGAGGTCGGCGCCGATGAAGGCGCTTGTCGCGTTGCGGACAATGACGATCTCGCCGTCAAGCGGCGGGACGACGAACGCGTGAACAAAAGTGGCGATCGGTGGCCGGCCGACGTGAACAATCGGCAACCCTTCGGCCCGCCAGGCGGCGACGAGGGCGGCGATGTTTGTCTCAATCTCCGAGGCGTGGTCAGCGCTGCGGCGCTGATCACCGACCGCCTCCTGCGCGTCGATGATGAGGAGCACCGTGTCGGCCGGCAAGCGCATCGGTCAGGGCCGTCGCGGCGCGAGCGCCCAGTAGTCAAGCTCGAGCACGACGTGGGGCTCGTACCCATCGCCTTCGCGCCACGGAAAGTCGCCGCAAGGCCGGTTCTTGGTGGCGATCGTGCGCACTCTGAGCGCGCCAACGTCGTCACGGTGAGGCAGCGCCGCGGTCTCGACGATTTCGCTCCAGGCGAACACCGTGTCGCCGGCGAAGAGCGGCGCGACATGCCGGCCCCCGTTGATCGCCGCGATATGGAAGGCGTTGGCGAGGCCGTTGAAACTCAGCGCCCGCGCGAGCGAAATCACATGCCCGCCATAGACGAGCCGCCGCCCGAAGCGCCCTTGCCCTTCGCTGAACTGGTTGAAATGCACCTTGGCGGCGTTCTGATAGAGCCGGGTCGCCGTCTGGTGTTCGGCCTCTTCGATGGTCACGCCGTCGACATGATCGATCCGCTCGCCAGCGCGATAGTCCTCGAACCGATGAGGAGACCCGCTGAGTTCCAGGTCGAACCCGGCGCGATCGATCCTCGGACAAGCCTCGCCGAGGCTTTCAACGGCGACCGCCTCGGGCAGTTTGGCAACGTGGGTTTCAGGCACGGCGGAACCCGCGTCACGCTTTCGCACCATCACCCAGCGCACGTAGTCCATGACAGTCTCGCCACGCTGATTAGACCCTTTCGAGCGCACATAGACCACGCCGCTCTGCCGGTTCGAGTTCTCCTTGAGCCCGATCACCTCTGAAACGGCAGAGAGCGTATCGCCGGGAAAAACCGGCTTCAGGAACCGGCAATCGGCATAGCCGAGATTGGCGACGGCGTTCAGCGAGACGTCTGACACCGTCTTGCCGAATACGACATGGAAGGCGAGCAGATCGTCGATCGGGCTTGCCGGGTAGCCGATAGCGCGAGCGAAGGTTTCCGCGCTTTGCGGCGCGAAGCGCGCGCCGGTGAGCGCCGAATAGAGCGAGGCGTCGCCGCTGTTCAGCGTGCGCTGCGTCGCGTGACGGATGGTTTGCCCAAGGCGAAAGTCCTCGAAGAACCGGCCGGCCGAGGTCTTGGGGGGAGCAGAGGCGGTCATCCCCGACGGGTCAGAAGACGTTCGGATAGATGTAATAAATGATGATCCGCTCGATCAGCATGACGGCAAGCAAAAGGATGATCGGAGAAATGTCGATGCCTCCGGTGGAGGGCAGGAAATTGCGGATTGGCCGCAGGAAGGGCTCCGTCAGGGCGAGAAACAAGTTCCAGATCGAGCGCACGAAGTCGTTGCGGATATTCACCACGCCGAAAGCGATCAGCCACGAAAGGACAGCGCCCGCGATGATGATCCAGGTGTAAAGATTGAGGACAACCATCACGATGTCGAGGATCGCACGCATGAGTTTTCCCAACCTTTTGAGAGGCAGCCGTTGGAGCGGAGAAGCCCCGACCCTCCACGCCGATGTCGTTGACAGGCATCGGACGCGCACGTAAACAGCCGCGCGACGGGGCTGTAGCTCAGATGGGAGAGCGCTGCAATCGCACTGCAGAGGTCAGGGGTTCGATTCCCCTCAGCTCCACCAGGGAGTCCCTGATCAGCGACGGTGGTTTCCAAGGCTCTGAAATCTCGCGACCCTTTAACGGGTTAGCACCGTCGAGCGCGGTCTGCGACGGCGATTTGGCGGTCAGGCCGCCTTTGGGCTTGGACGCGGCGGCGAGTCTCTAGC
>DATCEJ010000181.1:0-2894 GCA_036510135.1 Roseiarcus sp.
TCCAACAATTCAAACGGCAACACGGTCGACAACCAGGGCCGGCTGGTCACCTGTGAACATCTGACGCGCCGCGTGACCCGCACCGAGTTCGACGGCTCGATCAAGGTGCTCGCCGACAAATATGAGGGCAAGCGTTTCAACTCGCCGAACGACGCCGTCGTGAAATCCGACGACTCGATCTGGTTCACCGACCCGGCTTACGGCATCGACGGCGACAACGAGGGCGATCCGGCGACGCCCGAGATCGACGGCTGCCACGTCTATCGCATCGACGCGACCGGCACGATCACGAGACTTATCGACAATATGGTGCGGCCGAACGGCATCGCCTTCTCGCCCGACGAGAAGCTCATCTATGTCGCCGACACCGGCGCGACGCACAAAGACAATACCCCGCGCGCGATCCGCCGTTACACCATCAACGCGGACGGCAAGAGCGTAAAGGGGCCAGGCGAAATCTTCGTTGAAGCAGCCCCCGAGGACGGATTGTACGACGGCTTCCGCGTCGACCGCTCGGGGCGAATTTGGACGAGCACGGGCAAGGGCGTCTATTGCTACGAACCGGATGGGAAGCTGATCGGCAAGATTCTGATCCCCGAGATCGTCGCCAACGTGACTTTCGGCGGTCCGAAGCGCAATCGCCTCTACATCTGCGGCACAACCTCGCTCTACTCGGTCCTCTTGATGACCAACGGGTCGAAGCTCGGCTGAGGAGCGCGCCAACGATCGCATGAAGGGCCGGTCGGTCATACCTTCCGTCTTTAATCCGTTGCAGATCTAAACACGCGGAGACCACCGGTGGAGCTTGGCCTCAAAGGTAAAGTCGTGCTCGTCACCGGCGGCTCGAAGGGCATCGGCTTTGCCTGCGCCGCAGGCTTCGCCGCCGAAGGCGCGCGAATCGCGATCTGTTCGCGCTCCCGCGAAAACATCGACAAAGCCAGCGCCGAGCTCAACGGGGCGTTTGGCGTCGTCGCCGATCTCGTGGACGCCGTGGCGGCGGAGAGAGTGATCGACACGGTTGAAGACCGCGTCGGGCCGATCGACATCCTGGTGAATTCCGCCGGCGCTGCGAAGCGAACCCCGCCGGATGACTTGAATCCCACGGTCTGGCGCGGCGCGTTTGACGCCAAGTTCTTCTCTTACATCAATGTCATCGACCCCATGGTGAAGCGCATGGCGAAGCGCGGGAGTGGGGTCATCGTCAGCGTCATCGGAGTTGGCGGCAGGGTGGCGTCGTCCACCCATCTCGCCGGCGGCTCGGCCAACGCCGCCTTGATGCTGGCCACAGCCGGGCTTGGCGCGACCTACGCCAGCAAAGGCGTTCGCGTCATCGGCGTCAGTCCAAGTTTGACGGAGACGGACAGGGTGGCCGAGGGGCTCGCGGCGGACGCTCGGCTTTCCGGCATCTCGGTTGAAGAAGCGCGCAGCCGCGGAGTCGCCAAGCTCCCGTTGGGCCGCATGGCTTCCGCGGAGGAGATTGCCGACGCGGTGCTTTTCCTTGCCTCGGCGAAGGCCGGCTACATCACTGGCGTAACGCTATCGATGGACGGCGGCCAGAATCCGGTCGTGCTTTGAGCGACCGCGGTCTGATCTGCGCGTCTTGGCCGACGATCAGGAGGCCCTTCGGCGCGCGGCCCAAGGGGCCATGCGCCGGATCTGGGCCACGCTCGCCTGCTTGGGCAGCTTTTCAGCAATGCCATAGACGCGCTCCCGACGGTCGATTTCTCCCATTACGTCGGCAGGGGAAACACCACATTCGGCCCAGATGACGGCCAGATGGTAGAGGACGTCGGCGCTCTCCAGAATCACCGATTCGCGGTTCATCTGCACCGCGTCGAGCCCGACCTCGACCGCCTCCTCGACCAGCTTCTTGGCCATTTTCTGCACGCCGTCACGGAACAGCTTCGCAGTGCGGGACGCCGAAGGGTTTCGGTCCCGGGCCTCCTGGACGTCAGCGAACAGCCTATCGAGCGAATCAGTCATGCGTTCGGATTATCCTTACTCACACCAGATGATGCCGAATAAGAGTTCACGCAGTGTGACATAACGACTGAAACAGAAGTTTTTTTGTGAGAACCTTGGGGATTCGTTGTGGGCGGCTTGGCGCAGGCCGTCGGCCCTGGCCTGGCTAATAGGCCCACTCAGGCTGCGAGCGAAGCGAAAAGGGCCCGTCCATCAGTTCCGCCGACCAGGGGATCGATCAGGTTTTCTGGATGCGGCATCAAACCCAGCACACTGAACCGGTCGTTGAAGACGCCGGCGATGGAATTGATGGCGCCGTTGGGGCTCGAATCGTCCCCGACCCTGCCCTCAGCGTCGCAATAGCGGAACGCGACCCGGCCCTCCGCCTCGATTCTGCGGACCGTGTCGTTATCGGCGATGAAGTTTCCTTCGCCGTGGGCAACGGCGAACTTGACCACCTGTCCCGGCGCGTAACGACGCGTGAATGGCGTTTGCGCGTTCTCGACCCGGACATGCTGCATCTTGCAGACGAAGCGCAACTGCGCGTTGCGCATCAAAACGCCGGGCAAAAGACCGGCCTCGCACAGAATCTGGAAGCCGTTGCACACGCCCAGCACCAGGCCGCCGCGCGCCGCGTGCTGGCCGATCGCCCGCATGATCGGCGCCCTGGCGGCGATTGCGCCGCAGCGCAGATAATCGCCGTAGGAGAATCCGCCGGGCAGTACGACCAGATCCAGGCCCGGTGGCAATTCGTGTTCGGCATGCCAGACGATCGCGGGCTCGGCGCCTGTCGCCTGCCGAAGCGCGCGCGCTACGTCGCCTTCGCGATTAACTCCGGGAAAGATGATGATCGCCGCGCGCATGCGCTCACGCGATCTCGATGGTGTAGTTCTCGACAATCGTGTTCGCGAGCAGGCGCTCGCAAGCTTCGC
>DATCEJ010000182.1:0-11161 GCA_036510135.1 Roseiarcus sp.
CGCGCCGGCCCCAAACACCGCCTGCGCCTCCTCCGCACTCGCGTCCGAATGGCCGAGGCTGACGATGATCCCGGCTTTCGCCAGGCGCGCGATGAAATCCATCGGGACTGAGGCGGGCGCGAGCGTCACGACCATAACGCCAGCATGGGCCGCGATGAGCGCGCTGGCGTCTTCGTCCTTCATAGTGCGGATGAATTCGGCCGGATGCACACCCTTGCGCTTGGGATCGATGAACGGCCCTTCCACATGGATTCCGAGCGCGCCCGGCACGCGTTCGCGCGCCTCGCGAGCGGCGGCCAGCGCCTCGGCAAGCACGCGTGGCGCGTCGGTCACCACGGTCGGCAGAAAGGCGGTCACGCCCGCGTGCCGATGCGCGGCGGCGATCGCCGAGATTCCCTCGACGGTCGGATTGGCGTTGAACAGCACGCCGCCGCCGCCATTGATCTGCCAATCGACGAAGCCGGGGCTTAAGATCCCGCCGCCAAGATCGACCTGCTCGCCGCCGAGCGGACGGTCGTTGAAGCGGGGGAGCCCCTGGATCGACTCGCCCTCGACAACGAGCGCGCAATCGTCGCGGAGCCGTTCGCCGTCGAAGATACGCGCGCCGTAGAGAACCTTCATCGCGCCGCTTCCCTTTGAGGCGACACGGCGCCGCCAACGAGCAGGATCGCCCCGTCGGTTGGGTCGTATAGCGGGGGCGAGAGTCGCGCGGCGACGTCGGGCTTGAAATAGGGACGCATGGCGTCGCCCATGCCCCCGACCAACGCGACCCGCTCCGCGCCAAGGGCGACCACGCCGCGGATCAAATCGCCGATGGCGCCCGCCGCGGCGTTCACGATCCCGAGCGCAATCGGATCATGGGCTCCCGCATGCTCGAACACGCGCGGCGCGAATGCGCCGAAATCTCCAGGTTTCGCCTCAAGGGCCCAATTCATCATCGCGACCGGATCGCCGCCAAATTCGGCCAGCATGTCGTCAGTCAGCGCGCTCGCCACTTGGAGGCCGTCAAACGCGCGCATGGCGGAACGCAGCGCATCGAGGCCGATATGCGAACCCGACCCGTCGTCGCCGAGCGCGAAGCCGCGTCCGCCAATGATGGTTTCCTTAGCCCCAACGCGCGCGATCGCGGCCGAGCCGGTGCCGGCGATCACCAGGCCGCCGTCGGCGCCGGCGTGCGCGCCGATGCAGGCGATGGTTGCATCGTTCGCCGCGCATACAAGACGAAAACCGGGAAAAGCCGCCGCCACCCGCGTCTGGTCGCTTCCCTGCTTGAACCCGGCGAGCCCGAGTCCCATTGCGATCGGCCCCCGATCGCCGTCGCCGAGCCCGGCCTTTCCCAAAGCTCCGTCGACGACCGCGCGCATAGCGGCGACCGCGGCGGCGAAATCGACATGAATGTTGGCCGCCGCGCCGTTCGTCTCGGCAAGCGCTCGTCCGTCGGCGTCCCGCAGCCGCGCGCGGCAGCGGGTGGCTCCTCCATCGACGCCGAGATAGAGCGGCGCGCTCGTCACGCCGCTTCGCCGTCTTCCGTCCGGTCGATCATCGCGGCCGCGGCCGCGCGAAGCGCGTCAGCTGCTCGGTTTGGCGTGAGCCGCTTTGCGCTTGCCCCTTGCGGCGCCTGCTCGGGAGTCACTGGCAGATGTACGAAAACGGCAGGGATCTGTGATCTCTTGCCGCTAAGATACTGCAAGGCGCCGAAGTAGAGATGGTTGCAGACAAATGCGCCGGCGTTCCGCGACACGCGGGCCGAAATTCCAGTCTCGTTGATGGCGCTCACTATTGTCCTGACTGACACTCCCGCCTCCAGCCAGTCGGGCGCGTTGCGGGAGATCCTGAGCCCCCTGCGCAGGGCGCCGTCATTGTCCGGCGCGGTGGCGTCATCAAGATTATGCGCGAACCGCTCGACGCACACGACGCCACGGCGCGCAGCCTGACCGGTCATCAGAAGCGCATCCGGCCGAAGCGTCTCGATCGCGCCGATGAGCATCTTCACCGAGGAATCGTAAGCGCAGGGCAGCAAGCGCGCGACCGCCACCGCATCGCCGTGGCGCCAGCCCTCGAGCTTTTTCGCCGCTTCCCATGAGGCATTGATGGTCTCGCCGCCGAAAGGCTCGAACCCGGTGATAAGGATTGTGCGCGCCGCGTTCGACAAGGTCAGGCGAACAGGCTGGTGCGATCGGCCAGGCGGCGCACGTGAACGTCCGCGTCGCCATAGGCCGTATCGATCATGGTCAGGCGCTTGAACAGATGGCCGGCCTTATACTCATAGGTCATCGCGATGCCGCCGTGCATTTGCACCGCTTGCTGCCCAATGAACTTGGCCGACCGGCCGATTTGCGCTTTCACCGCCGACATGGTCTTGGCGCGCTCCTCCGCGTCGTCCTCGTCCGCCATCATCGCGGCCAAATACATCATGCTGCGCGCCTGCTCGAGCGCGACCGTCATATCGGCGGCGCGATGCTGCAACGCCTGGAACGAGCCGATTGTCACCCCGAACTGCTTGCGCGTTTTAAGGTAGTCAACGGTCATCGTCAGCGCCTCGGACATCGCGCCGACGGCTTCCGCAGACAACGCGGCGATCGCCTCGTCGACCGCCCGCTCGATGACTGGCAGCGCGCCGCCGGGAGTGCCCAGAAGGTCATGGGGCGGGACGGGGACATCGGCGAAGCCAATTTCCGCCGCCCGCTGTCCGTCCTGGGTCGGATAGCCGCGCCGGCTCACGCCTGGCGCGCTAGCATCGACAAGGAAAAGGGCGATCCCCTCGCGGTCACGGCGCTCGCCGCTGAGCCGCGCCGAGACGATAAGCTTATCGGCGCTGTCCCCCTGGCCGACGAGCGTTTTTTCGCCGTTCAGCAAGAATCCGCCGCCGCCATCCTTAACCGCGCTCAGAGCCACATCGTTGAGATCGAAACCGGACTGCTTCTCCATATGCGCGAAGCTCAACCTGAGCTCGCCCGCCGCGATCGCGGCGATCAGTTCGGCGCGCTGCTTCTCGCTTGCCCCGTGCTTCAACAACGCGCCGCACAGGACGACTGATTGAAGGTAAGGCTCGAGCGTCAGCGCCTTGCCGAATTGCTCCATCACGATCATGGTCTCGACCGCGCCGCCACCGAAGCCGCCGTCTTCCTCAGCGAAGGGCGCGCCGAGCAAACCCATCTCGGCATAATCGCGCCACAGGTCTTCGCTCCAGCCCTGCCGGCTGACTTGGTAGGTCTTGCGAGCCTCGAATCCGTAACGGTCCTTCATCAGCCGCGCGACATTATCGCGCAGCTGCTCTTGTTCGGGGCTGAACTCGAAGTCCATCTGTCTCAAAGCCCCAGTATCGCCTTGGCGATGATGCTACGCTGGATTTCGTTCGATCCGCCATAGATCGAAACCTTGCGGTTGTTGAAATAAATCGGCGCGAGTGGCGACGCCCAATCCGGGCCGACCGGCGGCTCGTTGCTCATGTCGTCGGGTTCTCGATAGGGCAGCGCGTAAGGTCCGACGACCTCCATCAAGAGATCCGTGGTCGCCTGCTGGATCTCCGAGCCCTTGATCTTGAGCACCGAAGACGCGGGATCTGGCTTACCCGTGCGGGGGGCCGAGACTACCCGCATCTGGGTCATTTCGAGCGCTTTCAGCTCGACCTCGACCTCTGCGAGTTTGGCGCGGAAGAAGGGATCCTCGATCTTCGGGCCGGCGCCGTAGACCGGAATCGAGGCAAGCTGGCGCACCCGATCCAGACGCGCTTTCGAGACCCCGACACGGGCTATGCCATTGCGTTCGTTGGCGAGCAGGAACTTGGCGTAGTCCCAGCCTTTGTTCTCTTCGCCGACAAGCGCGTCGGCCGGAACGCGCACGTCATCGAAAAAGACCTCGTTGACTTCATGGCCGCCATCGATCGTCTGGATCGGCTTCACCGTAATCCCAGGAGTCTTCATGTCGACAAGGAAGAACGAAATCCCCTCTTGCTTCTTCGCCTGCGTGTTGGTCCGCGCGAGTACGAAAATCCAGTCGGCGTATTGGGCCATAGTCGTCCAGGTCTTTTGACCCGAGATGACCCAACTGTCGGCATCGCACCGAGCGCTGGTCCTTAGGCTCGCAAGGTCGGACCCCGCGCCGGGTTCCGAGAATCCTTGGCACCACCAGTCGCTGAGGTCGATAATGCGCGGCAGAAATCGCTGTTTCTGCGTCTTGGAGCCAAAGGTATAGATCACCGGGCCGACCATGCTGACGCCGAACGCAATCAGTTCAGGCGCATTACCGCGTTGCGTCTCATCAAGAAAGATCGACAGTTTGACCGGGCTCCATCCGGCGCCCCCCCATTCCTGCGGCCAGTGCGGGGCTCCCCAGCCTTTGGCGGCGAGAATACGCGTCCAACGCACGTAGTCGTCTTTGGAGAGCTTCCGGCCAGCGACCATCTTCTCGCGGATCGAGGCCGGCAGATTGTCGCGCATGAAGGCGCGAACCTCGGCGCGAAATGCGATCTCGTCTTCGGTCAGTCGAAGGTCCATGGGTCGCCTCCCATTCACAGCGCGCCCGAAGCGGCGCTTGGGCGCGTGACTTACGCCTTGCCGCCAATGTCCAGCGTTACCACGGCGCCGTCAACACATACCACGTCGGCGGCGCTCGCGACCCGTCCGCTCTCCGTCACAGGACGATCGCGTGAACGTGCACGACGAAATTCCGGATCCGTCGACCGGACGTCTTCGTTGCGCGCCTCGAGCGTTCCATGCTGAAGAGCCTGAATAACGGATATGGTTGTCGGGATGAGCCCGCTGAAATTGTGATCAAAGTTGACATGGCCTCGAATCCGAACCGTTTGGCCCATTCCGGCATGGGACGGGATGTGTTTTCCGCCATGCCTCGCGCCAAAGTGGAATTCGTCGGGCTGAAGCAGACGGCCGTGGCGATGGCGCCAAGCAAAGCGATCCGAAACGTCATCGTGCGGTCCTCGAGGCGCCCGGTCGCAATGGCAGCCAAATGCCGAGCACGCTAATTGAACGCTCGCTCGGCGTCGATAGGGGCAAGCGTCAGGTCTCCGGAAAACTGGGTCCACGCCCGGCGCACGGGCCGCGCGAACCATAAGAGACCGCTTTTGTTGTCAAGGTCATACTTTCGCGGCATTTTGAATCGCGATGGTCGCCGAATCGTTCTTGCGACAGTTCGTCCAAGCGGAGTGGAAGTCATTTCCCTGTGCGCTATGTCCTGACCATCGTCGCGATCGCGCTCGTCGCTTTGATGTCGGTTGCGCTCGTCGCGCCGTATCTCATCGACTGGTCTGCGCAGCGCGGTGAGATCGAGGCGCGGCTCAGCGCAATTACCGGCGCGGATGTCTCCCTGACCGGCCCAGTCGAACTTAGGGTGCTGCCGACGCCCTATCTGGCGTTGGGCGAAGGTTTGGTCAGCGCGCCAGGCCCCGACGGGGCGAAGCTCTCGTTTGCATCGGCTCGGCTGGAGCTCGCGCTTGTCAAGCTTGCGAGCGGGCAGATCCGGTTCTCCGACATTCGTCTCGAGAAGCCCGTTTTGATTCTGACGCGCGGGCCTGACGGCGCGCTCCGACTGCCCCCGCTACGGATGGCGGGCCTCCACTCGACCGGGTTTGACCGCCTGAGCGTGCAGGATGGGCGCGTGAAGATTGTCGGCGCCGGCTCCGGAACCGAGATTTCCGGCATCGAGATCGATGCCGCCGCGCCGTCGCTCGACGGGCCGGCGCGTCTCAGCGGCCAATTCTCAGGTCCTGATAATGCTCCCGTTGGCTTCAGGCTCGCCTCGGAAAAGCCTGGGCCGGCAGGAACGCCGCTTCGCCTCTCGGTGGATGCCGGTCCCGGCTGGCCTGCGGCCGTATTCGATGGCGCGCTGGAAGGCGACCCGGCCGCCGGGCTTGGCGGCCTTCGGTTCGCCGGCGCAACCACATTAACAGGAACGGCGCCCGGCGAGGACGCGCCGACGCCCTGGCGGATCGCCGGGCCCGTGATCATCGATCTCGACCAGGCAACCCTTCGACGGGGTGAATTTCGTCTCGGACCAGAGGAACGGGGGATCCGGGCGGATGGGGACGCCAAACTGGTTTTCGGCTCGCCCGCCCAAATCAGCGTCGCGCTGAGGGCAAAACAGGTCAATTTCGACTCGCTCATGCGTCGCAAGGGCGAGGATGGGGTCGCGCCTGCGCGCGCCGTGACCCTTGTTAGCCGCATTGTCTCCGCGGCGCTTCAGGGCCGTGAGAACCAGACGACGATCGACGCGCAGGTTTTGGCCCAGCCGATCATTCTTGGGTCGCAGACCCTGCCCGACGCGAGCGCGACGCTGAAGTCTGCGCCCGGCGCGCCCCTTAATTTCGCTTTCAACCTCGGCCTTCCGGGGCAAAGCCGCCTGCGCGCGGATGGGAACCTGGAGACCGGCGCAGAGGCCAAGTTCCGTGGCGACATCTCTTTCATTAGCGCCGACTTCGCTCTGCTGCGCGAGTGGGCGAGCCTGGGCGCGCCGCCGGCTGTGGACAAGGTCGCCGCTTTCGCCAATGCGCTCCCTTATCGCAGCGCGTCGTTATCGGCCGCGGTGGAAGCGTCACCGACTGGATTCTCGGGACGCAATCTCAAGCTGACGCTGGACCGCTCGACGCTGACCGGCGTTCTGGCGTTCAAAGGACCCGATGGCGGCCAACCCGGCCGCCTCGATGTCGATCTCGCCAGCGATTCGCTCGACGTCGACGAGCTGCCTAGCCTCGCGGCAGGGAATCTGATCGGCGATCTCGACCTCTCGCTTTCACTCAGGGCGGGTTCGCTGCATATCGCCCGCGTCGGCGAAACGCAGATCGACAGCGGCTCGCTCGCGCTGAACGTAGCCAAGAGCGGGCCGAATATCACCCTCAAGCGGCTGAGCGTGGCGGGCCTGGATGGGGCCTCTTTTGACGTCGAGGGCGCCATCGGTCCCGACTCGACTGCGGCGACCGGTCACTTGCGAGCCGACCGCCTGCACGACTTCGCGGTGCTGGTTTCACGTGCGGCTCCGAGCGACTGGAGCCGAACACTGGTCGCGCGGGCGGGCGAGCTTTCGCCGGCTGCGCTCACCTTCGGGGCTCATGGCGCGGCAACCGATGCTGGCGGCGTTCCTACAATCGATTCCCTCAGAGCCAATGGATCAGCGGGTGAAACGCAGTTCTCAGCCACCCTCGATCCGCGGCCGAACGACGCTGCCCGCGCGCTCACCGTCACCCTCGATTCGCCAAACTCGGGCGCCCTCCTGCGTCAGCTTGGCGTGCATACGCCAACGTCGGGAGGCGGCCGCGCCCATATTGCGGTGAATGCGAACGGGGGGTGGGAGAAGGGTTACGACGTCGACGCGACTTCGCAGCTGGCCGGAGCGGACCTGACGTGGCGCGGGCGCTTCCTGCCTAATGCGGAGAGCGGGGACGCGAAGCTGTTTGGCTCCGCCAAAGCCAAGTCGCCGAACCTCGCCCCGCTTGCTGTCGCTCTTGGGCTTGCGCCCGCCAATGGCGGCGTGCTCGGTCCCGCCGATATCGGATTCGATGCAACCTTGCGCGGCGCTCGATGGGGTTTCTCACGGCTTGCGGCGACAATTGCCGGGGTCAAGGCGAGCGGCGACCTGACCTATCAGCCTGCCAAGCCGCTCGAGACCGTGCCTGAGGCGAACGCCGATATTGCTCGCGCCGAGGAGGTGGTTTCCGGCGGAGCCCCCGGGAAGTCGGCGGCGCCCGCGCCAGCGGAGATCGAGGGCCAACTCTCGGTCGAACGCATGCCGCTCGGCGGCGTTCTGGCGCTCGCGCTCGGGCCGCCCCAGCCGGGGCGGACGGGCGCGCGCTGGTCGGACGTGAGATTCGCGCCCGTGCCGCTGCGCCCCCCGTCCGCAGCGGTGAAGCTCAGGGTCGGAACGCTCGATCTGGCGAACGCCATGACAGGGCGCGAGTTCGCGACAACGCTCCGCTTCGATAAGGGCCGACTCGATCTTGACGATTTCGCGATGCGGATCGCGGGAGGCGGCGCGTCGGGCCATGCGATGCTGCGTCGCGACGGGGACAATGTGACGCTGACCGGCGCGCTGGCCCTCGATTCGGTCGCGCTCGACCGAACCGGATTCTCTGGTCGCATCGGCGCTGCGCTCGATTTCGCTTCGACCGGACGCAGCCCCGCCGCGCTGATCAACGGGCTCGCCGGCTCAGGGACTATGACCTTCGCCGGCGCGGCGCTGGCCCGGAGCGATCCCACGGCTCTCGATCGCGTGCTCGCCAAGGCTCAGACCCCTGACGCGCCATTGGATGAGACCAATATCGCCTTCGCCTTCGGCAACGAACTCAATCGGGCGCCGCTCGCGATCGCCGATGGGCCGGCGCCCCTTTCGCTCAGCGCTGGCGTTGCGAAGATCGGTCCAATCAAAATCCCCCAGGGACAAGGGAACGAGGCGCTGAACGCGGATTTCGATCTACGCGCGCTAACGGCGCAGGCGCGCTTTACGCTCACCTCCTCGGCTAGCGATTTGAAGTTCTGGTCCGGACCGCCGCCGAGCGCCGCGGTGACGGTCGACGATCTGTTGGAGGCGCCGAAGCGACAGATCGACGTCGGCTCGCTGTCCGCCGCGCTCGCCGCTCAGGCGATCGCGCGCGAGACCGATCGCATCTCCGCGATGGAAGCCGACATCCGCGAGCGCGCCTTCTTCAACCGGCGTCTCAAGGGCGAGCGCTTCATGGATCGAAGGCAGCAGGAGATCCAGGACTGGGAGGTCGAACAGGCGCGCTTGAAAGGGCAGGCGGAACGCTTGCGCTCTCTGGAGGAAGCGGAGAAAGCGGCCGGGGCCGAGGCCGCCAAGAGGGCGGCGGAAGCCGCTTCAGCTCGGAAAGCCGAGCAGGAAAAGGACGCGGCGGAGGGTGTCGACCCGGCAAAGACCGGCGAAGCCGGACAACCGACAAAAGCGCCGTACGCGTCCGCTCCCGCGCCCAAGAGCGACGAAGTCGGCGCCAATGGACCCAGCCCCTCGGCTCCGACGCCGCGGCCCCGGCCCAAGGCGCGCCCGACGCAAGTCGACCCGCAGCCGGGTAAGCTCTACTGATCGGAATGAGCAGCGCCGTCTCCCGCCGAGCGGGATCTCGCGCCTTCAGCCTCGAGCACGAACACTCGAATGGCCGACGACAGGTTGGCGCCGTCGCGCGAGGCGTCGATCATCGCCGCGAGGGAATTGAGGGACAGCCCCCGCTCGACCGCGATGTCGCGCAGCCGCCGCCAGAAGGCGTCCTCGAGGGAGACGCTCGTTCGATGTCCAGCGATAACGAGCGAGCGCTTGATGACGCGCGCGTCGGAGGTTCGGCTGATCGATTCTCCTTCCACGCGACCACGAGCCGATGCAGCAACGAGTCCGTTTTGAGCGATTTCAATGGCTTGCGGCGCGATTAGCGAGTCGTTCCCTGCTCCTACAGCCGAAGTCCCATTCGCAGTTTGCCCACGAAAAGTGGTCGCCGAGCCTATCGGTCCTTCTGAAAAACAATACTACATCCCGCGCGGCTTGGCAAGAAATAGTCGATTTTTCTTAAGAGGGTCCCGGCCCTCAACCGGGCGCTTTCGCTGCCCCTCGACAAAGCCAGCGATCTCATCAATCGAATTCCGTATCAATCTCCATCGGGCTTTGCGAGGCGGCGGGCATCGAGGCTGGCCTCGGCGAGCGCATGCTCGCTCTCGATAAGACGTTTCTCCGCCTTCGAGCGCCCAAAGACCGCTCGCTTCCGAGCCGCCTCCGCTTGCTCCCTCTCGCGTTCCTTCAACTTTCGCATTCGACGCAGATTGACGATCTCAGCCAAAGGACGGACCTCGGCTACTTCTTGCGGAAGGCGTCGATCGAGACGACCTTCGTTTCGCCTGCAGGTTCCGCGGGCTTTTCCGCGTTCTGGGCGGACTTCGAGGCGGAGACGGGCTTGGCGGATGGTTTAATCGGGGTCGGCTTTGCCGGAGCCGGGCCCGGAATCGTTGCCTTTTCCTCCTCCACCGCCGGCGCCCGAACGGCCGGTTCCGAAACGCGCGGCTCGAGCTTGAAGCCGAACGGAACAGACGGATCGGTGAAGCCGGTGATCGAGTCGAACGGCACGATCAACCGCTCGGGCCTCCGGGAGAAGTTCAGGCTGACCTCGAAAGCGTCCTGTGTGACGGCGAGGTCCCAGAACTCGTGCTGGAGGATGATCGACATCTCATCGGGGAAGCGCTGCTTGACCGCGGCCGGCGCGACCACGCCCGGCGCATGGGTCTTGAAGGCGATATTAAAATGGTGCTCGCCGACGAGCCCGTTGCGCGCCGCGTCAGCAAGGACCTTGCGCACCACGGAGCGCAACGCGTCCTGGACCAGAAGGTCGTAGCGTATGAGATCAGTCGCCATGAACAAGCTCGAAGCCCCATCAAGACTTAAACGAGGGTTTCGGGCGTTGCAACGCGGACCCGCGGGCCGCGGCGCGGCGAGAGCGGCCTTGAACACTCAAAAACTTGGCGCCAACCCTTATCGGTGACGAAGCGAAGGACCTTGGGCTTATGCCCATTTAGCCTTCACGGGCGGCGGGATCGAGCGCCGCGAGAATCCGGTCGGCGAAAAGGCGATAGTCGGGGGCCTCGGCGGCATTCGCACGCAAACCGAGTTCGCCAATCGCCTTCTCCCAGCCAACCGAGGCGCGCGACATCTCCCCCTTGAGGCCAAGCAGATCGACGGTCAGCGCAACCTCGCGCATTTCCGCAGCCCGCCGGACCCCATGGGTCATCACCCGCTACAGCATATAGGCCGAGCGCTTCTTCCAATCGAAGCCGGGGTAAGTGTCATCGAGCGAATCGAGCACGGTCTCGATGACGCCCGCTTTTCGGCCGGCCAGCACGCATTCGCAAACGAGCGCCTCAAGCCCCTTCATCATGATGGAGCGGATCATCTTGACTCCCGACGCGGCGCCGACCGGGCCGTCGTGGATTGTCGCCGACATGCCGAGCGACGCAAGCGCCGGCGCCGCGGCTTCGACATGCGGCCCGCTGATCAGGAGCGGCGTCCGATGCAGGCGCGGATGGACGGGCGCCATCACCGCCACATCGACATAGCGGCCGCCCGCTGCCTCGACCTCTCGCGCAGTGCGCGCCTTGGTTTGCGGCGCGCAGGAATCACAATCGAAAAAGAGCGCCCCTTTGGCGAGGCCTGGCAAAGCCGCTAT
>DATCEJ010000183.1:0-10501 GCA_036510135.1 Roseiarcus sp.
AGAGACTGCGCAGGACTACGATCGCCGCGCGAAATCGTCTATCAGCAATCGTCGCCGAGGTGGAGTGCCGGGCGTCGCCCGTGCGGATCGCGAACCACCCATGTCTGAAGCGCCGGTTCTCATTCTTCTGGCCCGTTCCGCGGCGCCGTCGCCGACGGCCGACGTCGCGCGCGGGCTGGATCGCGACCCGATCATCTTGGGGCTCAGCCTCATTCAGCGCACAGTGCTTGCGTCGCGTCGCGCAGGCTTCGCCCAGGTCTTTCTTCTTGGAGGCGGTGACCGCAGGGCCACCGGAATCGCCCCCGCCGCCGACTGGACAAGCCTCGCTGCGGCGCTCTCCTCCGCTTGCCCGACGCCGCTGATCATTGCGCCTGCCGACATTCTCGCGGAAGGCGGCTGGCTCGAACGGGTGGCCTCGATGCAGATCCAGCCGGCCGCCTGGGCCGCGATCCCGAACCGGATCGTCGTGCTGGCGCCCGGCTCCGCGGCGGATGCGGCGAGGGAACTCGATAAGGATGGCGGCGCGCGCGAACTGGCTGATGTCGAGGCTCGGCTCGCTCACCGGTTCGGCCCGCGAGCTCCGATTTCGGCAGATATCGTCCCCATGATCGTCGAGACGCCCGCCGACGTCGGCGTCGCGGAGCGGCGGCTTCTCAAGTCGCTGGTCAAGGACACCGACGGGTTCATGGCCCGTCACGTCGAGCGGCCGATTTCATTGCAGATTTCGCGCCGCCTGGCGGGAACCGGGATCACGCCCAACCAGATGAGCCTGATTTCGGTCGCGGTCGGGATCTGCGGCGGGCCGTTTTTCCTCTCCTCGCGCCCGCTTATGCAGACCCTCGGGGCGCTCCTGTTTCTGGCCCATTCGATTCTCGACGGCTGTGACGGCGAACTGGCGCGGCTCAAATTCCAGCAATCGCGCTGGGGCGGCGTTCTTGATTTTTGGGGCGACAACGTCGTGCACACGGTCATATTCGCTTGCATGGGCGTCGGCTGGAGCCTGGCCGCGGACTCCCCTTGGCCGCTCGCGCTTGGCGCTGCCGCCGTTCTCGGGACGTTGGGCTCGGCCGGCTTCGTCTATTGTCGGCTCATGCGCTCGAAGGACGGCGACGACACGCTTTTCACCTCGGTGTCCGATGCGCCCGAGCGGCCGTTGACGCGGCTCCTCGACTCCGCCTCGCGCCGCGATTTCATCTATCTCGTGATCCTGCTGGCGCTGTTTGGCCGATCGAGCTGGTTTCTGGTCATGGCCGGGATCGGCGCGCCGATCTATTTTGTCCTCGTGCTTTTCGCCGCGCGGCGCCAGCCGTCATTGAAGGCGGGCGGTTCTACAGTTGCGTCGGCGTCAAATCCTTGAGCGTTCGCTAAGGGGCGCTCCACGGGCCTTCGCGGCCACGGCCTTATCGCAGGGCACGATCCTCAATCGTTAACGTCCGTATCCCTCGCTACGGACCTCATTCTTGAGGGCCGGGCGAAGCACGGCGTCTCGAAGGATGGTCCAGAGCGCTTTGTTCGATTGGCGAATGCTGGAATGCCCTTCGAGGCCCCTTCGGGGCGCCTCAGCCACGAGGTCGATGAGTGTTGAGGCGGCCCGTTAGCGATCGAGGATTCTGCCCTGGCGGCTCGGGGATGTCGCCCTGGCCTTGCGCAACCCGCGCCGGACTGATGTCGGGGTCAACGCGCGGTCCATGTCGCCGCCAATGTGCTAATTCGTTTGAATTAATGCGGCAAACAAGGGGAAAACGCGCGCTTTATGAGCTTGCCTGCCGAAATCCTGGCGACAGCGTCGGCCTCGGCCGCTCGGATCGTCGAGACCTTCACGATCAGCGTCTCGGGCGACTCGGACCAGCGCCGACGATGAACACGCTCATTGCGAACAGCGCCAGCACGCGGTTCTGCGCCTGAAATCGTTTCCCAGAACGAGTGTCGAGACGCGGGCTCTCTCAATCTGACAAAACGGGACGGCGATTGAGGGGGATCAGAATGGCGAAGCTCCCGGAGGCTGCGCTGAGCCGCGGGACCCGAGCTCACCGCGGGTCCGGGCCATGTCTCCGGGATGAGGACCTTTTCCGTCCAGAATACGCGGCCCGAATGGCGGACTTGAACAATGTTCCGCGACAGGATCTCGCGTTGCGCCGTTGTCAGATTGGGGGCGATCGCCACACAGGCGTTCGCCATCGCGCCGAACATCGCTTGCATGGCGGCCGCATGCCTCTCCGTCCGTTTCAGCCGTTCGCCCGCATCGGCGGAGAGCGGGCGCGCAGGGTCTTCGATGCAGGCGCGGTCGACCTCTCCGGCAGAGGCTCGCATTGCGCTCGCGCATGGCGGCCAAATCTCGCTCGCCAACGCGTCCCCCGGGTCGGGGAGGGCTGATCGTCAGCGTTCTGCTGCCAAAAGCCCTCGCCGCTGCGAGCTGGCCCACTTGCTCGGCCAATTGTAGCCGCGCTCGGTGAGCGCGGCGGACGCGGTCAGCGACCGCGTCTGCAGATCCTTGCCGCGGGCGTCGACATAGACCCAGGCTTCGAGGCCCGAGGCGAGCGGCGCATTGACCCGCACGTAAGCCGCGACCTCGTAGGCGTCGGCATGCGCGAGTTCGGCGTCCGTGATCTCGAACGCCATGCCCGCCACGCGATCATCGCCGTGTCCCGTGAAGACGACGATCGGATGATGCGTCTTGCCGCTTGTGCGCACGACCTCGGGATCGTCGATTGCCACCAAGGACTGCCGATAGCCGACGAGCGCGTCGCTCGCGCCTGTCAGGCGGCGGCCGAAAATCACGCGTTGGACGTCCTCCTGCTGCAAGGTCCCGTAGGAGAAAAGCTTCGGCATGCGCGTCCCGAGTTCGCTTCGCGCCACCATAAGCAAGACTGCCGCGGGCCGCCAAGGCGCGCCTGCGTTCGCCTGACCTCCCGGACCCCAAGCTCATCCACGGGGCTTGCAGGCCGCGTCCGCGCGGTGCATGGCTTCGCGCGGCTAGAGGGAGGATCCCATGACCAGCACCGCGTCGGAGCTTGAAGCGCTCCTGATGGAACGATCGCTCAGCGATCCCGAATTGCAAGCGAAGGCGGACGCGGCGGCGGACTTTCGAATCTTGCCGGACGCAAACGTGGTCAAGATCGGCGGTCAGAGCGTCATCGACCGCGGCCGCGCGGCTGTCTACCCGCTCGTTGACGAGATTGTCGCCGCGCGCAAGGCGCACACGATGCTGATCGGGACGGGCGCGGGCACGCGCGCGCGCCATCTCTACTCGATCGCGGCGGGCTTGAGCCTGCCCGCCGGCGTGCTGTCGCAACTGGGGAGTTCGGTCGCCGACCAAAACGCGGAGATGCTGGGGCAGCTCATGGCGAAACACGGCATCTCGTCCGTGAGCGGCGCCGGGCTGTCGGCGGTGCCGCTCTACCTCGCGGAGGTGAACGCGGTCGTCTTCAGCGGCATGCCGCCCTATGGCTTATGGACACGGCCCGCGCCCGAGGGGGTGATCCCGCCGTACCGCACTGACGCTGGATGCTTCCTCGTCGCCGAACAGTTCGGCTGCAAGGCGATGATCTTCGTCAAGGACGAGAACGGCCTCTACACGGCGAACCCGAAAACGTCGAAGAACGCGAAATTCATACCCAGGATCACAGTCGATGAGATGAAGGCGAAGGGGCTGCACGATTCGATCCTCGAATTCCCGATGCTCGATTTCCTCAAGGCAGCGCGTCACATCCATGAGGTGCAGGTCGTGAACGGCCTCGTCCCGGGCAACCTGACCCGCGCGCTCGCCGGCGAGCATGTGGGCACCATCATCACCGCGAAGTGAGACCGACATGACCGAACCCTCCAATACGGCCAAGCACGTCGCCTCGCCGCTCGCACGCCAGACCCTCCTCGATTCCGATCTCACTCGTCCTGTCGCGGGCGGGCGGCCGATCCGTCTCTTGCCCTGGGTGCAGGTCGTGAAGATCGGTGGCCGCTCGATCATGGATCGCGGAGCGGACGCGATTCTCCCGATCGTGGACGAACTCCGCAAGCTGATGCAGGAGCACCGTCTCCTCATTTTGACGGGCGCCGGCATCCGCGCGCGTCACCTTTATGGCGTCGCTCTCGACCTCGGCCTTCCGGTCGGATCGCTCGCGCCGCTGGCCGCGAGCGAAGCCGGTCAGAATGGCCACATCCTCGCCGCGCTCCTGGCGCCGGAAGGCGTCTCCTACATCGAGCATGGCGCGATCGCGAACCAGCTCGCGATCCATCTTTCCGCCGCCCGCGCCGTCGTGGGCAGCGCGTTTCCTCCGTACCACCATCATGAGTTTCCGGGCTCGCGCTTGCCCCCTCACCGCGCCGACGCTGGCGCGTTTCTGCTCGCTGATGCGCTTGTAGCGGCGGGCCTCACCATCGTTGAAGACGTCGATGGCGTGTACGATTCCGACCCGAAGGGTTCTGGCGGGAAGAAGGCGAAATTCTTTAACGAGACGAGCGCGGCCGACCTCGCAAAGCATAAGGGATCGCTGCCGTTCGACCGCGCGCTTCTCGACATCATGGCGAATGCGCGCCATCTCGAGCGCGTGCAGATCGTGAACGGTCTCGTCCCCGGCCGGCTCACGGCGGCGCTGCGCGGCGAGCATGTCGGCACGATCATCAAGACCGGCGCCTCGGCATAAAGTCGGCGCGGAGACCGCGCTTCATATGACCATTGATGCGCTCAAGGACGATCGATGATCAGCAAGGAACCCGACCCTGAGGCCTGGGATTCAAGTCAACGGCAGCCTCGGCTCGATCATGCAACTTTCACGATGCGAAAGCCCTCGAGCTCCTTGACGACTGGCAGGCCTTTCCAGCGCTCGGTGTCGTGCAGGACGACAAGGTTCGACAGGTCGCCGCCAAGTTCGTCGTTCATCTTGTCGATTGACTTGAGCTGCTCCCAGACGCTTCCGATCGCATTGTTGAGCGGCACATAGACGCCGTCGCCGGTCAGACCGGTGAACTGACGGCGGGAATAGACGCAATCGCCGGAGAGGACCCGGCGCCCCACCGCCGTCTCCAGAATGACGAACTGCTGCCCGATCGTGTGACCGCTGGCGAGCCGCACATGAATCCCGGGCAGCACATCGTTCTTGTCGCCGTCGATCAGGGTGACGCGATGCGCGATCGAGGCGTCGAGCGCTGTGCGGATGTTGTCTGGATCGACGATGGCGGTCAGGTGACCGAAACGCTTCGGCAGGGCAAAGGCTTCGTACCACGAGAGAAGCTCGCTCTTCTGGATGTAGATGTGCGCGTTTGGAAATTCGGCGATCGATCCCATGTGGTCAAAATGCGCATGGGTGACAAAAATCGCGTTGATCGCGTCTGCGTGCACGCCGATCTCGGCCAGCATCCGCAAGGGCGAGATCCAGGCCGGGATCCCGAATTTCCTTGAAAAGCCCGAACTGTGCTCGTCCTGCATGAAGCCGGTATCGATGAGGACGCGATCGTCGCCCCTCCGAGCGAAGATGAAGGAAAAGGGCAGATCCACCACCCCTTCATTATACATCCCGCTGACCAGGTTGACCCACGGCTGATCTTTGGAGCGCGCATATTCCATCACATACACGTCCCAGGTCGCGGGCTCCGCCATCATGTCCTCCTACTCGTCCGCCAATTGAGCACATCGATGAAAGGTTGGGAAAGAGAAAGGAAGAGCAGATCGCGATCATCAACACGAGCCCAATGATTGTTGTAGGGCCGAGCGCGGCCTATTCGCACGAGGCGCCAGGATTCAATTGGCGAGGGGCGGGCGATCGCCGCGCCCGTTGAGCGCTCCGGGCGCCCAGTTCACGCCGTCGCGCATGGCGTAGAAGATGTGGGCGCCGATGTGGTCCACCCGCTTCAAGTACCCAACCCAGAACGGCGCGACATAATTGGCGTGGTAGTTCACGGCGACGCCGACCTTGGGATTGTAGTTCGCGCCGCTCACCACATCCCGGGCGATGCGGGTCGCGACCGCCCATGGGCCTGGCTCTTCAACGCGCAGCGACTTGCCCTCGCAGGCGAAGGTGAACTGGCAGGCGAACGGGCGGTTGCGGTCCTGATAAACGACGCCGCAGACGGTGGTGGGATAAATGCCGCTGCGCACCCGGTTGAGCACGACCTGGGCGACGGCTGCCTGCCCGTCTTCGGGTTCGCTGCGGGATTCGAAATAAATCGCTTCGGCGAGGCAGCGCATCTGGCGCGCGCTGTCTTTCGGGTCGATGAGCGCGGCATAGTTCGGTTTGCCGTCCGCGTCGGTGATTTGGGGAACGGTCGTCACGCCTGAGCCGTCGGCCTCGACAACGACGACGATTCCGTCGCTGGCGATGGGCGAAGAGGAGTTGAGCGCGAATTCGAGCGGCGCGGCCGGCGTCGCGCCATCCTCAAATGCGGCCGCCGCAGGCCCCTCGTCGTCGCCATCCGCCGGGCGCTGCGGACTCATCGTATGGCCCGGATCGAACTCGTCGTCGCGCGGATCTTCAAGCTCGCGCGGCCAGGACTTGGTGGCGTAAGGCTTGGCGCCATAAGGCTCGGCGGCCGAGCGCTTGCCGTTGAGGCGTTTCGCATTGGCGCCCGGAGCGCTGAAAACCGGATCGCCCTTGGCGCCGCGATCGACGGCGGGAAACGCACGTCCTGCCGGCTTTAGTGTCCGGTTCGGCTCGCTCTCGTCTTTGTCCGTCGCGAGCGCGTCCGGATCACCGACCACGATGCGCGCCTGAACGATCGGAAGCGGCGCGCCGTCTTCATCCACCGTGCGCAACCGCCGCGCGGCGAGGCCAGCCCGATCGAGTCCGCTTGGGGCGCTCATCAATTGGCTGCGGGCGAAGGCGCTCATGAATTCGGGCGGCTCTTGCTCCGCTTCCGCGGTGATCGAGACAAGCACCGCGAGGGCCACGCACCAGGGCGCGGCGACCGAGAGAGTCCATCCGATACGCGAACGACCCATACGCGAAGCAATCCGCCCCTGCTTAGAGTTCACGTCCCCGCGCTGCCGCTTAACAAAAAGCGAACAATGCGAACCGTCTCGTTTATCCGCGCTTAAGGTTGCTGGGAGGTTACCAAAGGTTAGGCGCGGCCGTGCCGGTTTGGGGCAACGGGACGTGGCCTGATCTCGTCATCGAGGAGCAGCGTGAAGAAGCCAGGGGGCGGGGAGGGGGATGAGCCGGCGAGCTTAGGTCGGCCCGGCGCAATCGCGAGGCGAGCTTGCGGCACAGAAAATCCAAGATCAGGGAGCCGCGTTCAATCTGATATGAACAGCGCGTCGGAAAAGATCGGAGCGCGCTTGATCTTCAAGGGCCAGTGTCACTGCGGCGCGATTGGCGTCGAGCTCATGTCCGACCGGGCGCCAGCTGAGCAGGCGCTCGGCGCCTGCCAATGCGCGTTCTGCCGTAAACACAATGCGAGGGCGTTTTCCGATCCCAAGGCGCATGTGACGCTGACAGCGGTCGATCCCGAACAGCTTCAACGATACATGTTCGGTCTGCGAACGTCAGAGCAGATCATATGCCGACGATGCGGCGTCTATGTCGCAATGACTCTGATGGATGGAGATCGGGTGTGGAGCGTCATCAATGTCGATACGCTTGAAGATCGCGCGCGCTTTACCCGCGCGCCCGAGGCGCGCGACTATAGCGCGGAGGATCGTGAGCGCCGCGTCGCAAGGAGAAAGGCCCGTTGGTGTCCGACAACGCTTATTGGCTGGCCTGCGCTTGCCCCAAGATAGGCGGTTCCTCGACCTAAGGTCCCTTATCCGCGGCGCTCATTCCATTGGCCGCGCTCACGGCGCGCGAACAGGTCTTTCATCTCCCCGATGATTCTGGCCCCGTCGAGAGAGCCTTGGGCTGCCGGGGAGCTGATGAGCGAGCTTTGGGCCGTCGTCAGGGCGCCCTGCACGTCGTCGACGGTGAGGATGTTTTTCCGCACCAGGAGATCGAGAAGGGCCATGGCGATGGCTCCGCCGACCATGGCCGTTCCGAGCGGGCGACTGAAGGATGCGTTCGGCATGATGGAACTCCCCAAAAACGTCCGCTCGACATCCACTTAATGAAACGGCCGATGCGGCGAGAGACGGCGGTTGCGGAGACAAAAAGATTGGGCCCGCGCGAAACGCTTCCGCTCGCGCGGGCGCGGCGCCCGTCCGGCTCCTCGAAAGCAAGCGGCGAGTTGCGGCTTTAGGCAGCCGCCATCGATTCGAGGGCCACGTAACGCTGCCCGTCCCACACCCGCGAATTCGGCGGCTTATAGGCCATCCGGCAATGTCCGGCGCAATAGGAGCGGCTTTTCGCGGTCTGGATGCCGCAATAGGCGAATTCCTCACTTGTCGGGTCGCCGATCGGCCATCGGCAGGCGCTTTCGCTGATCTCCTCGAGCCCGACCTTCAACATTTCCCCGACCTGGGCTTGGGCGAAAGCCCATGCCGGCTTGCGCTCGCGCGGGGTGGCTGGAACAGCGGACCGCTTCCACAAAAGAGAGTCGGTGCGAGCGATCGCAGGTCGTCGCGGGCGCTCCGTGCTCGGCCGTGACGCTCGCGGCGCCAGGCAATGGACGTGGCCGGTCAGCTTGACGCCGATCCGGTTCGCCTTGCCGATCACGGCGTTGCGCGACGGGGCGCCCAGCACCGCAGCAATGGTGCTCGCGCTTTTCCCTTCGAGCGCCATCTGCCTCAGAGTCTCAATCGCCGCATCGGTCCACATATTCCCGTCCTCCGTTGCTTCCGTGCAGTCGCCTAGTGAAAAGCGCCGCTTCCCCTGGGTCCCCGGGCCGATGGGAGGCTGAATCTTGTGTGTTCCAGCACCGTCATTGGTATCCGCTTAGGTTGTATAACGTAGTTAATACAACCATTCCTTGCATCTGGCAAGTGGGGCTTTGTTAGGATTTGTCACATCGGCCGCCGAACGAATCGGGAACTCCCGAGCCCTGCCGAATCGGGGGCCCCTCTTGTCTAGGCAAGAGAGCTGGAGCGGCGCTGGCGAAAGCAGACGGGCGATTGATCAAGGAAAACTGGACAAACAGGGGGGCCGCCGCCATTGTCGGCGCCAACAAATGCGCTTAAGGAGACCGCCCCGATGACCACCGCCACCGCCGTCAAGCCCGCCCAGCGCGCGGAGGTCCCCAATGACTTGAGCGCGTTCTGGCTGCCGTTCACGCCCAATCGCGCCTTCAAGAAAAAGCCGCGGCTGATCTCGCGCGCCAAGGACATGCATTACTTCACCCCCGAGGGGCGCGAGATCCTCGACGGCACGGCGGGTCTGTGGTGCTGCAACGCGGGGCACAACCGGGCGCCGATCGTGGCTGCGATTCAGCGCCAGGCGGCGGAGCTGGATTTCGCTCCGACCTTCCAGTTCGCCCATCCGCTGGCGTTCCAGCTGGCGTCGCGCCTGGCGGAACTCGCGCCGGGCGATCTCGATCATGTCTTCTATTGCAACTCCGGCTCCGAGGCCTGCGACACGGCGCTCAAGATCGCGCTCGCCTATCACAACGTGCGCGGGCAGGGCTCGCGCCAGCGTCTGATCGGCCGCGAGCGCGGCTACCACGGCGTGGGCTTTGGCGGCATTTCGGTCGGCGGCATGGTCAACAACCGCAAGTTCTTTGGTTCGCTCCTGGCGGGCGTCGATCATCTGCCCGCGACCTACAATCGCGAGCATCAGGCCTTCACCAGGGGCGAGCCGGAATGGGGCGCCCATCTCGCGGACGCGCTCGAGGGCATCGTGGCGCTGCACGACGCGTCCACCATCGCCGCGGTGATCGTCGAGCCGATGGCGGGCTCGACCGGCGTTCTGCCGGCGCCCAAGGGCTATCTCAAGCGGCTGCGCGAGATTTGCGACAAACACGGCATTCTGCTCATTTTCGACGAAGTGATCACCGGGTTCGGGCGTCTCGGGACGCCCTTTGCCGCCGAGCGCTATGGCGTGCAGCCCGACATGATCACCTTTGCCAAGGGCGTCACTTCCGGCGCCGTGCCGATGGGCGGCGTGATCGCGCGCAAGCCCATCTACGACGCCTTCATGAACGGGCCGGAGCACGCCATCGAGCTCTTCCACGGCTATACCTACTCGGGCCACCCGCTCGCTTGCGCCGCGGCGCTGGCGACGCTCGACGTCTACCGCGACGAACGGCTGTTCGAACGCGCCAAGGCGCTCGAGCCCAAGTGGTATGACGCCATCATGGGGCTCAAGGGGCTGCCCAACGTCGTCGACATCCGCTGCATCGGCCTGACCGGCGCGATCGACTTGGCGCCTGTTCCCGGCAGTCCCGGCGAGCGTGTTCGCACCGCGCTCGACCACGCGTTCTTTGATGCGGGAATCATGATCCGGCCGGCCGGCGACACGATCGAACTCACGCCCCCGCTCATCGTGAGCGAGGACCAGATCGGCGAGATTATGGAGAAGGTTGGCGCTTCGATCAAAGCGGCGGCCTAACAGCTTCGGGAAGCGCATCGCGGGCGCGAACCGGCCCCGGGCGGAGCGCGGAGTCCGACGGATCCGAGTGTGGCCGGACGAGGAATTACGCCCGTCAA
>DATCEJ010000184.1:0-2319 GCA_036510135.1 Roseiarcus sp.
AATACGTATGCGCCGAGATGATGCACTTTCTTGACATCGAAATCGCCGTTCTCGGTCTTCTGGAAGCGAATGCCGAACTGATCCAGCTCCTGAATGATCTCGAAGCAGCGCGACGCGTATTTGAACACCGGCGCCTGATCGCAAATGCCATCGTTGGCGAGGGTGATTTCGCGTGTGTATTGCTCGGGGGTTGAATGTCCCGGCACCACAGCGTTGTTGAGCCCGTCCATGCCCATTGCGATGGCGCCGGAGCGTTTGACATTCGCTTTTTCGAGCAGGATCACTTTTGCGTTCGGGTTTCGCCGCTTGGCCTTGTAGGCGGCCATAGGCCCGGCCGTTCCGCCGCCGATCACCAGCACGTCGCATTCAATCGTCGAGAGGCCGTCAAGGATCTCGTCCATCGCTTCGATCCTCAGGCGGCCGGCTGCGCTAGGCTACGGAGATAGATCCACGGATAGATGCCCCGCTCGTGCCCGTCCGAGAATGAGAGCTGGACCGCGTAGGCGCCGACCATTCGGACATCCGTAAGACGAATATCGTCGGGCAGGCGCGGCACAGCGCCGTCCACCGCAGCGCGAACCGCACTGGCGGCTCGACTGGCGCGGCGAAGCAACTCAGCGGGCAGGCGATCGGTACTGCCGTCGTCCCAAGAGATCGACAAGACCTGTCCATCGTCTGCCAATTTCAATTCTTTCGGCGAGGATGTCATGCCGTCGGCGCTCCAGATGGGACTCCGATCTTTGTCGAACCCCGGCCGCAACACCCGCAATAAATTGACATCCGGTCAGAAAACATTCGCCTTTCGAAACTCACAGCCGCGCTCCAGCATTGACTCGTCAATCCCGGTCTCTACGTTTGACTGGCTGCGACGCGACCCACACGTTGCGGCGAAGGGGAGAAGCGCCATGCGGAATCCGCTCGTCGAGGCGACGGCGCACGGCGCCGGAATCGCGCCGGGGGAGGGCGCCAAGATGCCGACGCGGGCGCCATTGGCCCCGCAAATTCCGATCGACCTGCCCCGGACAGAATTCGTCTACGAGGCGCTTGTCGATCTCGGCGAGGGATTTCTTAAGCTCGGCAAGGGGCCGCTGGGCGAAAGGACGCTTGTGCCGATTACTGGCGGCAAATTCGCCGGCCCCAGGATCAGCGGCACGGTGCTAGGTGGCGGCGCCGACCGGCAGCTCATCCGCGCTGACGGCGCGACGCTGCTGAATGCGCTTTACGAAATGAAGACCGACGATGGCGCGATCATCAGCGTCAACAATCGCATGTTGGTGACCAAACGCGCCGACGGCGCGCCTTATTGTTTCTCACAACTCGAAATCACTGCGCCCGCAGGCCCGCATGATTGGTTGAACCATCTCGTCTTTGTTGGCGATTTGTACTTCGACGAGGCGCACCCGGAGGTCGTTCTCATCCGGGTCTACAGTCTGAACTAGACTGGCGCGAATTTTTCAGCCCGCTCGCGCACGCGAAGGGAGGCTTCGCTTCGTCAGGCGATCGTCCGCCATCGTCCGCGCCGCTTCGATCAGATCGTTCGTCGTTCGGAGAAGACAATTTCTGTCGCCCGTCGCCAGCCACTGATGCAAAATGCCGACAAAGGCGGTGTAGAGGAAATTTGCGATGTCATGAACGATAGTCGCCTGTTCGGGACGAACGTCGGACGAAGCCAGCAGCATCTCTTCATAGAGCTTGAAGATTTCGCGGTCTTTCGCCGCCGCCATATGTTGGGCGTGCGGATAGCGCAGCACGTACAGTGTCATCTCCTGATGGACGAGTTGCTCGCTGCGGGCCTGTTCGATCTCGTGGAAAATGAAATGCAGGAGATCGTGGATCCGATCCTTGAGCGTCTGCGGCTCAGCGAAGCGCTTGGCGAGGACCGCGCGATAGCTGGAGGCGAGACCTTCCAGAACGCAAAAGAGGATCTCCTCCTTGTTTTGGAAATGGTAATGCAAGGTCGCGACATTGACGCCCGCCGCTTCCGCGATCTTGCGGGTCGTCGCGTGATACACCCCTTCGGCGATCATCACCTTGAGCGCCGCGGCCAGGATTTGTTCGCGCCGCCCTTCGCTATTGGGGCGAGAAATGCGCACTAACTTTGAGCTCATGTTCGCCATTTCGCGCTAACGGCATCCAAAATCAAGCCGGCGGCGGGTCGAGCGGAAGGATCTGGCCGATCCGCCGCTCAAGCGCGGCGGCGGCGCCGAGGCAGCGCGCCTCGCAAAATGGCGCCGCGAGGATCTGAACGCCCGCCGGCGCGCCGGCGACCAAGCCAACCGGCGCCGATATCGCCGGCAAGGCGGCTGCGGCCACAGAAGA
>DATCEJ010000185.1:0-2029 GCA_036510135.1 Roseiarcus sp.
TGGCGCCGGCGACGTTCTCGAGATCGCGCCGGTCAGCGGGGGCGAAACCCTACTTCTGCCGTTCACAAAAGAGGTCGCGCCGCTCGTCGATTTCGACAGCGGCCGGATCGTCATCGAACGCCCACGCGAAGTCGAGGGCGACTGAGCGTCTGAAGCGAACGGGGTGTTGCTAAGGGCGAAGGGGGCGGATACACAAAGGCGCTCGCGCCGTTGAGTTCAATCCGGCGCAATGATTGGGATCCAAAGCCCGTTTGTTCGTTTGGAGACGTGCTGCATGACGATGAGTTCCGATACGGCTTCGGTCGACCATGGGGGGCCCTCGGTGACGAAGCGGGATTTCCTGTTTCTGGCGACCGGATCGCTGGCGACGGTCGGCGTAGCGATGACGGTGTGGCCGTTCATCGACCAGATGAATCCCGACGCTGAAACGATCGCGGCAGCCGGTCCGGTCGACATCGACATCGGCCAAATCCAGCCGGGCCAACGAATAGTGACGCTGTGGGCGGCGCGACCGGTGTTCGTCGTCAAACGCGCCCAGCCAGCGCTCGACGAACTGAAAAATCCAAAGCTCCTTTCTCAATTGCGCGACCCGAACTCCGAGCAAATGCAGCAGCCGACTTACGCCGCCAACTGGAGCCGGTCCGTTAAGCCTGAGATTCTCGTACTGGTCGGGGTCTGCACGCACCTTGGCTGCATTCCGCTGTTCGATCCACAGCCCAGCGCCACCGACCCGGCGCCCGATTGGCCGGGCGGCTTCTTCTGCCCGTGCCACGGCTCCAAATACGACTTGGCCGGCCGTGTCTTCCAGGGCGTTCCCGCGCCCTACAACCTGCCGGTGCCGCCCTATCATTTCCCCGACGACAAGACCGTGCGGGTTGGCCAGAACCCGCCGGGCGCGACTTTCGATTTCAACTCGATCCAGCAGGTGTGAGAGAATAAAGTCGGCGGCCAGGCGGGAAGCGCGCCAAGGAGATCTTTCGTGCCGTCAGCCACTTTGACAATCAGGGTCGCTGAAACCGATCAGGGGCGCCTGGACGCTTTGGCGCATTCCACAGGGCGCAGCCCGTCCTCGCTCGCGGAGGAGGCCCTTTCGGAATATCTTGCCGTCAACGAATGGCAAATTTCTGGAATCAAAGCGGCGATTGAGGACCTCGAACGTGGTGAGCGATTCGAGCATGAAGCTGTACGTAAGTGGGTCGAGTCTTGGGGCTCCGAAGATGAACTTAAGCCGCCAGACGCGTCGTGAGGCTCTTCTGGTCGCGGCGAGCAATTGACGATCTTCGCGCGATCGAGGCCTTTATCGAAAAGAACAACCCCACTGCTGCCAGAACGGTCTCTTTGCGCCTCATTGACGCCGTCGAGACCGTGATCGCGACGAATCCCAATGTCGGCCGGCCAGGCCGTGTGCCAGGAACGCGCGAACTCGTCGTCGCCCGCACCTCGTACATAGTCCCTTATAGATTGCACAGCGGAGTGATCGAAGTGCTTCGCATCTACCACGGCGCGCGCCGGTGGCCCGGCCGTCTTTGAATGCAAGCAGCGGGAGGATGCTAACCAGCAAGCAATGTTCGCCTGCACGGTTCTAACCCTCTTTCCGGCCATGTTCCCGGGCACGCTTGGCCAGTCCCTGGCTGGCGACGCGCTGGCCCGGGGCTTGTGGTCGCTGGAGGCGCGCGACATTCGAGAACACGGGCTCGGCCGCCATCGGGCGGTCGACGATACGCCCGCAAGCGGCGGCCCCGGTATGGTGATGCGGGCGGACGTCGTGGCCGCGAGCCTGGACGCGGCGCTCGAGTCGGATGATCCGAGGCCACGCCTCATTATGAGTCCGCGCGGCCAGCCTTTCCGCCAAGCGCGAGCTCGCGAATGGGCGGCGGGGCCTGGCCTCGTCATTCTCTGCCCGCGCTTCGAGGGCGTCGACGAGCGAGTCATCGAAGCGCGCGCGCTGATCGAAGTGTCGATCGGCGACTATGTGTTATCAGGAGGTGAAATCGCCGCGCTCGCCATTCTCGACGCCTGCGTGCGCCTC
>DATCEJ010000186.1:0-13414 GCA_036510135.1 Roseiarcus sp.
ACGCGCCGCCGGCAAGTCGCTTCTGCAGAAAAATGCGCTTGTGCCCCGGCGGATAGTCGAGTTCGCCGAACACGGCATAGCCGAGCTTTGGATAGAAGCCCGGCGCCTGGAAGCTGAAGGTGTCGACCCAGGCCGAATGGCAACCGCGTTCGAGCGCCCTACCCTCGGCGTCGGCCATCAGCTTGCGTCCGATCCCCTGGCCGCGCAGCGAGTCGCTGACCCAAAGGTAGCGGATGAAGAGCCAGCCGGAATAGGTTTCGCCCGCGAGCCCCGCGGCGACGCGCTCACCATCGCGGGCGAACACGGCGAGAGGCTGCCATTGCTGATGGCCCGGCCATTTGCTCTCGTTGAACGCTTCGAGGCCGTTCGGCAGAACCTCGACGTCAGCGTCATCAGGCGCGTCCTCGATGTCGAAACGAATGGGCGAGGACGAGGTCATCCGCGTCTGTCCTCAAGAACCCTGCGGATTGAGCCGCCAGGAGGCGCGGACGACGCCCTCCATGTCGGCGAAGCGCCCGACGATCGCCTCGAGCGCCAGCTCGCGGCGCTTGTGCGAGGTCACAGTCGCGGTCACGTCGACCCGGCCCGTCTCGCCCATGAAAGCGCTGTCCACCTGGGCAAAATTCAGCTCCGGAACGGCCCCGATGTCCTGCACGAGTTGGGCGCGGATATCGGAGGCGCGCGGCGGCCGGCATTCGATCGAGATGATGTAATGCTGCGCTTCCTCCGACATTTCCAACGGGTGTCGATTGATGGCGCTGACCAGCGGCCTTAAGCCCACGTTGACCGCGATGACCAAAATCGCCGCCATGAGGCCGTGCAGCCCCATCCCCTCGCCGGCGAGCAGGCCGACCGCGGCCGAGCACCAAAGCGTCGCCGCGGTGTTGAGGCCGCGCACATTGAGGCCCTCCTTGAAGATCACGCCAGCGCCAAGAAAGCCGATGCCGGTGACGACCTGGGCGGCGATCCGAGTGGCGCCATCCGCATCCGAGACCGCGCGTCCATAGGTGATGAAAATCGCCGCCCCGAGCGCGACCAGCGTATTGGTCCTCAAGCCCGCGAGATGCTGGCGCCACTGGCGTTCGAGACCGATCGACGCGCCGAGGCAGGCGGCGATGAAAAGATTGAGGCCGGCCTGGGCGAGCGCTGTCGTCATGCGGCCCCCTCAGGTTCGCACGGGCGTTGTCCATAAATCGGTAAACGAAACGCCCCAATTCGCCGCGAATCATTCATTCCAAATTCAGACGATAAGATCATAATCCAATGACCCTCGGAAACCTGGAGGAAACCATGGTCTTACGCATTCTGTCCCGCGGCGCGATCGCCGCTGTCGCCGGCGCGGCGATGCTCGCCGCCTCAAGCGCGCCCTCGGCCGCCTTCACGCTCTCCTCGCCATCGCTGGAACAGCCGGTCGTCGGCGCAGACGTTCAGTCCGTCTGGTGGCATGGCGGTTGGCACGGTGGCTGGCACGGTGGCTGGCATCGCGGATGGGGCGGCGGCTGGCATCGCGGTTGGGGCTGGCGCGGCGGCTGGCATCGCTGGGGTTGGGGAGGAGGCCCACGGTACGGCTTCGCTCCGGTCTATCATTGCTGGTGGGGTCCATGGGGCCGCCGCTGCGGAGTCTGACGAGGCCCGGTTCGCCTCTCGACGAGCGGCGCTAGCCCTCCATCTTCTCCAACAGCGCCTCGGAAACCTCGAAGTTCGCGGTGACGGTCTGAACGTCGTCGTTGTCCTCGAGCGCGCCGACGAGGCGCAGGATCTTTTCGCCCGCCTCGTCATCGACGGCGATGGTGTTCTGTGGCCGCCAGACAATCGAGGCCCGGAGAGGTTCGCCGAACTTCGCCTCCAGGGCTTTCTGCGCGTCGCGCAGCGCCGCGACCGAAGTGATGACCTCGTGCTCTTCCGGGCCCGACGCCACATCGTCAGCGCCGGCCTCGATCGCCGCCTCGAGCATCGCCTCGTCGTCCGCGACCTTGCGGCCGAAGGCGATCAGCCCGACGCGATCGAACATGAATGACACCGCGCCCGTTTCGGCAAGCGAGCCGCCGGCTTTGGTGAAATAGGAGCGCACTTCGCCCGCGGTGCGGTTGCGGTTGTCGGTCAGCGCCTCGACGATGACCGCTACCCCGCCCGGCGCATAGCCTTCGTAGCGCACCTCGTCATAGTTCTCGGTGTCCGCCGAGGACGCCTTCTTGATCGCTCGATCGATATTGTCCTTGGGCATGTTCTCGGCTCGCGCTTCGAGCACGGCGGCGCGCAGGCGCGCGTTCATCGCCGGGTCGGGCAAGCCCATCTTGGCCGCGACGGTGATTTCGCGCGCGAGCTTGGAGAAGAGCTTGGAGCGGAGCGCGTCCTGCTTGCCCTTCTTGTGCATGATGTTCTTGAACTGACTATGGCCGGCCATATTCGCCTCGGTTGACCCTTCCATTGCGCGGGATTGGATGGGATGAATTTGCGCCCCCTATACGCCGCGTCCGGGGCCAAGGGAAGACGATCGGGAGGATCGAGATTGACGCCGCACGCCGCCGTTTCGATCACGCCCGGGGTCGATTATTTCCCTGCCTTTCTCGACCGCCCCGCCCAGGAGGCGCTGCGGGACGAGGTGCTGGCGATCCTCAAGTTCGCGCCCCCGTTTCGCCCGCGCATGCCCCGGACGGCCAAGCCGTTTTCGGTTCTGATGAGCAATTGTGGCTCGCTGGGCTGGGTCTCGGACGAACGCGGCTATCGCTACCAGGCGACCCATCCCGAAACCGGCCGTCCGTGGCCGGCTATCCCGTCGCGGCTTGCCGCGGCCTTCGCCGAGCTCGCCCCGGACGCGCCTCCGCCGGAGGCCTGCCTGATCAACCTATACGACCCCGCCGCGCGGATGGGCCTGCACCAGGACCGCGACGAGGAGGAGTTCGCCGCGCCCGTGGTCTCATTCTCGCTCGGGGACACGGCGCTCTTTCGCGTTGGCGGGCTTCAACGCAACGCGCCGACCCGCTCCTTCCGCCTCGCTTCGGGCGATGCAATGTCGCTTGCGGGCGAGAGCCGTCTCGCGTTCCACGGCGTCGACCGCGTCATCGCCGGCTCTTCCACCCTTCTTCCCGCGGGCGGCAGGATCAATCTGACGCTCCGGCGGGTGACGAAAGCGAGCGCGTGAGCGCCCCTATTCGCGGCCGGAGGTTGACTCCTGCTTCGGCGCGGCCTTCGGGCCACCCTTGGACACGCCAACCATCGCCGGCCGGAGGACCCGATCCCCGATCGTCCAGCCGCTCTGAACCACCTGGGAGACCGTGCCCGAGGGAACCGTCTCGTCCGGCGCCTCGAAGATCGCCTGATGAAAATTGGGATCGAACTTCTGGCCCTTCGGGTCGAGCTTCTTCACCCCGTGGCGGCCAAGGACTGTTTCCAGATCCCGGGCCGTCAACTCGACGCCCTCGATCAGCGAGCGAATGGAGGGATCGGCGCTCGCGTGCGCTTCCGGCGGCAAATGCTCGAGCGCGCGCGAAAGATTGTCGACCACGGTCAACATGTCGCGCCCAAAGCTCGTCGCGCCATAAGTCTTTGCGTCCGACACTTCACGCTCGGTCCGCCGGCGCAGATTCTCCATCTCCGCCAGCGTGCGCAGCACGCGATCCTTCAGCTGGCTGTTTTCGGCGTTGAGCGCCTCCACGACGGCGAGGACGTTCGGTTCGCCAGTCTCGTGCTGAGCGCCTTCGACCGGACCCGCGCCGGTCTGCGCGGGTGTCTCTTCGCCCCATTCGGCGTTGTTATTACTCATCGTTTCAGAAGCCCCATCAGAATTAGCGACGGATATCAGGGCTCACGGAGCAAAAATCAAGCGCGCCGCGACGTGTAAATCAGCCCCGCCGTCAATCGTTCCCAAAGTCCGCCAGCAATCGGCGCTTGATCGCCGCTTGCCGGGCCGGCGCGGTGATCTTCTGACCAGTCAAATCGGCGATGTAAAAGGAGTCCACCGCCTTTTCGCCGAAGGTCACGATATGGGCGGAACCGATGTTGAGATTGAGGCTCGACAACGAGGCGGTCAGATCCCGTAGCAGGCCAGGCCGGTCGAGCCCGGAAACCTCGACCACCGTGTAGCGGCGAGACAGATTATTATCGACCGTCACTTCCGGCTCGATCGCGAATGCGTCATGCCGGCCGTCGCGTGTCTGTCTCGACGGCGTCATTTCAGCCAGCCGGACTTCGCCTCGCAGCGCCTTCTCGATGTTGGACGCAATGCGCCGCCCCCGCCGCAATTCGTCCTCGTCGCGCTCGAAAGCGCGCGAGACGAAAATGGTGTCGAGCGCAAGGCCGTCGGTGGTGGTGAAGATCTGGGCGTCGACGATGTTGCCGCCCGCGGCCGCGCAGGCGCCGGCGATGCCGGTCAGGAGTCGCGGGTGGTCGGGCGCGACCACGGTGACCGCAGTCACGCCATGAAAGGCGTCCGTTGCAACCTCAGTCGCCAGCGCACACGTATCGGCCGCCATTGCGTGGAGCAGTTTGGCGTGAGCCGCCTGGCGCGCAGGCTCCACTTTCAGCCAGTAGGCCGGATAATGGCGCTGGGCGTAGGCGTCGAACTCCGGATCGGACCAGCCTGGAAGCAACTTGCGGACCGCCTCCTGAGCCGCTTTAACACGCCCCTCGCGATCGATCGCTGAATGACCGCCACCAAGCGTGACCTCGGTCTCCCAGTAGAGCGTGCGCAGGAGCTGGCCCTTCCAACCGTTCCAGACGCCCGGTCCGACGGCCCGAATATCGGCCGCCGTGAGCGTCAGCAGCATCTTCAAGCGCTCTTGTGTTTGCACGATCGCCGACAGCGCCTCCGCGGTTTTCGGATCGAACAGGTCGCGGCCCTGGGCCATGTTGGACATGACCAGGTGCTGCTCAACCAGCCACGCCACACGTTCGGCATTCGCCACAGTGAGCCCGAGGCGCAAACTGACCGCCCGCGCGACTTCCGCGCCAGCACGCGAATGATCAACCCCTCGTCCTTTGGCGATGTCATGCAGAAATGTCGCGAGATAAAGCTCGGTGCGATGCGCAATCTGAGGCATCACCTTGATAGCGAGCGGAAGTTCTTCGCTCTGCCGTCCCGCTTCGATCGCGCTGAGTTCGCCGACCGCGCGAATGAGATGCTCATCGACCGTGTAATGATGGTACATCGAAAATTGCATCATGCCGACGACGCGGCCGAAATCGGGGATGAACCGGCCGAGCACGCCGGCTTCGTTCATGCGGCGGAGCGCGATTTCGGGTGCGTTTCGCGACGTAAGGGTCTCGAGAAAAAGACGGTTCGCCTCCTTGTCCTCGCGCAAGCGGGCGTCGATGCGCTTCAAGGACTGTGTGACGAGCCTGGTCGCGTCCGGATGAATTGGCAAATTCGACCGGTCGGCGATCCAGAACAGCCGGATGAGATTCACGGGATCGCGCTCGAAAACGTCGTCGCGGACGACGTTGACCCGATCATTGTCGACCTTGAAATCCTTGGCGTCCTCGATCGCGCGGGTGCGCCTGCGCAGGCGGCCGACGAGGCGGCCAAACGCGGGCGTCTTTTTGGTGTGTCGCTCCTCGAGCGCCGCGCACACGATCGCGGTCAGGTCGCCGACGTCCTTGGCGATGAGGAAATAATGCTTCATGAACCGCTCGACGTCGATCAGCCCGGCGCGGGTCGAATAGCCGAGCTGACGGGCAATCGGCCGCTGAACGTCGAAACTCAGCCGCTCCTCCGCACGGCCGGCGAGGAAGTGGAGCCGGCAGCGCACGCTCCAGAGGAATTCCTCGCATCGACGAAAGAGCGCGTACTCGCGTGGAGAGAACAAACCTGCGGCGACCAGCTCGCCGGGATTGGAAACGCGGTAGACGTATTTCGAGATCCAGAACAGCGTGTTGAGGTCGCGAAGACCCCCTTTGCCTTCCTTGACGTTAGGCTCGACGAGATAGCGCGATGCGCCCGCCTTCCTCACTCGGGCTTCGCGTTCGGCGAGTTTGGCGCCGACGAATTCGGCTGCTGTCTTGGCGACAATCACCTTGTCGAACCGACTCCTCAGCGTCTCGAACAGGGCCTTGTCGCCGGTGACGAACCGCGCCTCGACGATCGTCGTGCGGATCGTCATGTCGGCGCGCGCCTGTTTCAAGCACTCGTCGATCGTTCGCGTCGCGTGGCCAACCTTGAGCCTCAGGTCCCACAGCACATAGAGCAGCGCCTCGACGACCTTCTCCATTCCGGGAGACGACTTGTCGGGCATAAGGAACAGGACATCGACGTCCGAATAGGGCGCGAGCATGCCACGGCCATAGCCACCGACCGCGACAATCGTCGGCAGCGTCCCGCCTGATCGCGCTGAAGCGAGCCAGCGCACCGACATTTCCAGTCCGACACGCAGCAATTCGTCGGTCTCGGCGCTTAGGGTCTCCGCGCAGGCGCGGCCGCTCCCGCCAGCTTCCAAGGCTCGGCGCGCTTCATCCCGTCCGGCATCGAGCGCGGCCCGCAAAATCTCGACGGCGGCGCGGCGGAACGCCACAACGTCGCCCGGATGGCCATCGTGGAGAGCGGCGAGCTCATCGAGAAGCCTATCCCGCTCGATACCCTTGAGCGTCGGCGTAACGCGGGAGCGGCGTTCGACCGCGGGAACCTGGGCGTCTGACATTGGAGGTATATCCTCCCTCGGTCCGACAATCGCAAGGCCAGAGGTGTTGCGACGGAACCGTCAGGCTTTGACGACTTTGGCCTCGATCGCGTCCCAAATCGCCACGGCGAGATCGGGGCCGCCGACCTTCTTGATCGCGCGGATTCCAGTCGGCGATGTGACGTTGATCTCCGTCAGATAGCCGTCGATGACGTCGATGCCCACAAAAAGAAGGCCGCGTCGCCGGAGTTCTGGCCCGATCGTCGAGCAAATCTGCCGTTCTTTCTCGGTCAGCTCGGTCTCTTTCGCTGCTCCGCCGCGCACCATGTTGGAACGGATGTCGTCGCCGGTCGGCACGCGATTGATGCCGCCTCTGGCCTCGCCGTCGACGAGGATGATCCGTTTGTCGCCGCGCGCCACTGCGGGCAGGAACTTCTGGATCACCCATGGCTCGCGGAGGCTCGTGCTGAACAGATCAAAAAGCGAGCCGAAATTCGGGTCCTGAACGGCGACCTTGAATACCGACGCGCCGCCGAAACCGTAGAGCGGCTTCATCACCACTTCGCCATGCTCGGCGCGGAACGTTTCGATCGCCGCCTTGTCGCGGGCGATGAGGGTCGGGGGCATGAGCTCCGGGAAATCCATCACGAACAGCTTTTCAGGCGAATCGCGCACGCCGCGCGGATCGTTGACGACCAGCGTCTCTGGATGAATACGCTCGAGAAAGTGCGTCGTCGCGATATAGGCGAGGTCGAACGGCGGGTCCTGGCGCAGCAGCACCACGTCGACGGTCGAAAGATCGATCAGCTTCGCCTCGCCGAGACGCGCGTGATCGCCCTCGACGTCCTTGACCGACAGCGGCTCGGCCATCACTTCAACGCGCGCGCCGTTGAGCCTCAGACGCTCGGGTGTGTAATGCAGGATGCGGTGGCCGCGCGCCTGGGCTTCGAGAAGAAGCGCGAATGTAGAGTCGCCCGCGATGCGGATGCGCTCGATCGGGTCCATCTGCACGGCGACGGTCAGGGGCATGGGCGTCCGGTCGAAGGCCAGGGAGAATTTCGGGACTCAGTCGGTCTCGAGCCTATACGCGTCCGGCTCGTGACGGGGAAGCCGCCCGCGGAAAGGAAGGGTTTCCGGACTTGATCGGTAGTGTGCTGGGTTGGGCAAAGACAGCCGACGTCGGCCGCTGCAGAATTGTTGCCTGGCTGCCGAACGGCTCACAACGGCCCGTGGGCGCGGTTTTCTCTGGAAACTCATTTGACATATAGCGCTTTTATAACGACATGTGTCGTAGATCATATTAGGAGTCGGCTATGGCCGAGAGAGAGCACACCCCTGGTAAATCAAGCGAGCGCGCCAAAGGCATCAAGCGCGACGCTTCGTCCAAAGACGTTAAGCGATATGCCGCTGGAACGGTTGAGGGGCGAGCCCAGAAATCTATAAGCCGTTCTGAAAGCTTTCGCCCCTCCGTTATACCCGGCAGTCTTGGACGAGTCCGGAAGGTCGTGCCTGCCGGCGACGACGTAGACGGCAGAGAAAGCCTCAAATACTTAGGGGCCGGGAAAGGCGGCCGCCGGAGTTAGCTGCCTCCGAGAGCGGTTTTCAGAAAGCGGAGAGCTCTTTGCAAGAAATCTTGGATTTGCTCGGCGGAAGTCAGGCTCTGGGGTCCGCGATCAACACCCAGCTGGACGCCCATGAGCTGCTGCACCAAGGCCTGCCGCGCGGCGCGCTGACTAGCCTTATGGGAAAGCTCCACGTAATCCAGGCCGATGAGGCCTCTCAGGCGCTTGGAGTCAGCCTTCGGACTCTTCAGCGTCATAAGTATGCACCCGCGGAGCCCTTGGATGTGCAGCAAAGTGGGCGGGCCTGGAAGTTCGCTGAGATATTGGCCAAGGCGACCCGCGTGCTCGGCTCGCAAGATGAGGCCGAACAGTGGCTCAGACGCTCGGCGATCGGTCTTGATCAGCAGCGTCCTGTCGATCTTTTGACGACACCGGCCGGCGTCAAGTTGGTCGAGGATTATCTCGGACGGCTTGAGTACAACGTCTATACATGACGAGGCTTCCGGCTGCGCTTGGTGGCGGCAGTGGACTCCTCGTCTGGCGTCTAGATCGGCGGGTGTATGGGGCGACCTGGGATAGCGGCGAAGGCGCATTTCTGGTGGGCGGCCGTTGGAACAGCAAGGGCGTCCGCGCCGTCTATTGCTCAATCGATCCCGCGACCACCATCTTGGAGGCCGCCGCCCACCAAGGGCTCAGGCCGCTCGACACTGTGCCCTTCGTACTCACAGCGGCGCGAATTCCCGATATGGCCCAGGTTCTCATCATCAAACCGGACGATGTGCCAAACCCCAATTGGCTGCGACCGGGGATTCCGGGTGCAGGCCAGCAGGCGTTCGGCGACGATCTCCTTCGTCGCGATCCCTTCGTAGCGATACCGAGCGCCGTTTCCACACACAGTTGGAACCTGATCTTCGACCCGATCAAGGCCGCAGGTTTCTACAGCTTGGATTTTCAGGAACCGTTCGCACTCGACACGCGATTGCATCCGCCGAGCTAGGTTCGGCTCGTCTGCGGACCGCAAAGCGGGGGATCAGTCGATCATGAGCCTATACGCGTCCGGCTCGTGACGGGGAAGGCGCCCGCGCGCGACAAAGACGGCGTCGCCCCGCAACGTCAGGCCCGCGGCCCATGGATTTCGCGTGAGCCACACCCGCGCGGCGCGGCTGATTCGCCGCCGCTTGGTCGCGCTGATCGCAATCGCCGCAACTTCGAGATCGGCCCGCGCTTTGACCTCGACAAAGGCGATCGAACCGCCTCGTCTCGCGACGAGGTCGATTTCGCCTCCGGAGACCGCAAACCGCCGCGCCAGGATCGTATAGCCCTTGAGGCGAAGAACCAGCACCGCAATCGATTCCGCTTTGAGGCCATAAAGATGCGCGTCGCGCCGGCGCTCTGTCCGCTCCTCCGCGCGGTTCCCCATCGTTACGGGCCTTCACCCAAAGAAGCGTGGATCGAGAGCGACAGGCGTTTCCGGCCCGACCACAATGCGAGCAGCGTCGGCGTGGTCGGGGTTAACGACCACATTTTCGTCGCGTCCAGCTGTGACGACTGAGGGCACGATAAGCAAGGCGGATCGTCGAGTTTCGATCCAGGCTCTCCCGAAGGCTTGCGCAATCAACGTGTCACACGGGTCATCCCATCCAGGTAACGACGCAGGATCGAACCGCTCGCGCGGAACATCGTCGGGGACCTCGGCCTCCACGAATCGCGCTCCGCTCGGCGGAGACTTACGGTTGGCGTGGACCAGAAGTTCGATCAGGCAGACCGCGAAACTGGTCCCGGCATAGATGGCTGGCAATCCGGGCGGATTCCACCGCTGCCCATAGAGGCGAGCGCCTTCGCCCGACCAAACGGGGTAAGGGCCCGTGACGATGCGCCACAGACGAAGCACTCGCGGCTAGACCGCCAAACCGTATTCGAGGGCGTTAAGGATGCCTTCGGTCCGGCGAGCGCCGAGATCCGTCTTGGCCGCATCGAAAGGGCTTCGGCCATCAAGCTCCGGGTGCGGCGTGATCATGAATTCACGCGCTTCGGCCTCTGTGCCAAGCGCTCGGCGAGCGTGCACGAACAGTCGCGCGATGCGCTCCGTCCGCTCGCTTTCTTCCGTCGACAGCTTGGTCTTGCGGCGCTCAAGCGTCGTTTTGGGAACGACATCCCATTCCAGGCCTGAGATCTTTGACTTGTCGTCGCCAACCAGGCGCTCGACAAGACTCCGCAGCGCCACACGGGGAAAGCCGACCTCGACAGCTCGCTCGAGAAACGCGGCAGAGGGAGCGAGGTGACCCTTGGCTTGGGACGGGCCGATCTTGCCGGACCCATCGACGGCCTGCTCAACGATCACGAAGCGATCGTCGCCGCCAACGATGAAATCCGCGATCGCGGCAGGTTCCTTTGGCTTTCTCCGCAATTGGATGAAGACCAGGCCGAGCGTCTCAGCGATAGCCTTAGCGTCATAGTTTGGAAGCATCACGCTCGTCCTATGACCAACTGGGTCAATATACCCTCCCAGATGGAAAACATCAAGACAAGAAACGATCTTTATCAACCTTCCTTCGGACCGGAGACGTCATCCCTCACCGCTGCGCGCCCGCCAGCGCCAGCGCGCGCGCATAAATCTGCCGTCTCGGAAGTCCATGCCTGGCGGCGACCGCCGCGGCGGCGTCCTTGACCGACAGATTCGTGAGCTGCTCGGCGATTTCCCGGTCGAGCGCGGCCTCTGAGACCGCTGGGCGCGCGTCCATAGGCCCGACGACGATGACGATCTCGCCCCTCGGCGCCCCGCCCGAGGCATATTCGGAAGCGAGCTTATCCAGCGTACCGCGCCTCACCTCCTCATGCAGCTTGGTCAATTCACGCGCCACCGCCGCTGGCCGAGGCCCAAGCTCGAGCGTAAGGTCGGCAAGCGTCTCGGCGAGCCGCCCGGCGGCCTCATAAAAGATGAGCGAGCCCGGCACAGCGGCGAGCGCGTTGATCCGCTCGCGGCGCGCCGACGACCGCGGCGGCAGAAACCCTTCGAAATAGAAGCGGTCCGTCGGCAGGCCGGCGACGCAAAGCTCCGCGAGCGCGGCGGACGGGCCTGGCGCGGCGATGACGGCGAAGCCGAGCTCGATCGCTTCCGCCACCAGTTTATAGCCGGGATCGGAAATGAGCGGTGTTCCGGCGTCGGAGATAAGGGCCAGCGCCTGCCCCTCGGCGATGCGTTTGAGCGCGCGCGGCCGAGCCTGGGCGGCGTTGTGCTCATGATAGGCCGAGAGCGGCCTCTCAATGCCGTAGCGTGCGAGCAGCGCGCGCGACACACGCGTGTCCTCGGCGAGGATCGCATCGGCGCCAGCCAGCATCGCCAGAGCGCGCAGCGTCACGTCGCCGAGGTTGCCAATCGGCGTCGCCACGACGTAAAGACCGGGATCGAGCGTCGCCGCCGGCACGGTCGCCTCGCCGATATGAAAGGTTCGGCTAGAGCGAACAGTCTTGACGCTGTCGGACTGGGGAGCTTTTGCCGCGGTCATTGTGCTCTAATCCGCCAATCCTCTGGCCGGCTCAATGATCTACGCATAGCCAAGCGCAGGTGAAAATGCCACAATTTCCGTCGACAGCCAGCGATCGGCGGCCGTCGCGCGCTGACATTTTCGAACGAGACGGCGCAGCGCGCTTGCCCGCGCCGGCGCGATTCAGACAAGAGGCGGGGATGAAGTTTGCCGCGGAGCGACCGGCAGCAAGTCGAGGCGTGACCAGGCGCGCCGTGCTTGGCGGCGGCCTCATGCTGACGCTTGCGGGCTGCAATTCGGCTGGCCTCGAGATGCCAAACGACGCCGGCGGGCCCGCTCCTACGCCTGCTCAGCCGGCCGGCGGACCGCCCGTCGGCGAGGCGCTGGGGTCCGGCCCGGTTCGCGTCGGGATGATCCTGCCGCTGACGCAGAACGGCGCCCCAAGCCCGATCGGCGTGTCGATGCGGAACGCGGCGCATCTCGCGATCAGCGATTCCGGCTCGACCTCCATCACGCTCATGATTGAGGACGACCATTCGAGCCCCGACGCCGCTACCCAAGCGGCTCAATCGGCGCTGGGAGCGGGGGCGCAACTCATCCTCGGGCCCGTATTCGCCAACGATGTGCGGACGGCGTCGGCGGCGGCAAAATCGGCGGGGCGGCCGATGATCGCGTTTTCGACCGACGTCACGGTCGCGGCCCCGGGCGTCTATCTCCTGTCCTTCCTGATCCAGGGTTACGTCGACCGGGTTCTTCAATACGCGGTCTCGAGCGGCAAGAAGTCGTTCGGGATCATGGCCCCGCAGAACGACTACGGCAATGTCGCGGCCCAGCGGTTCCAGGAGATGGCGGGGAACGTCAATGCGCAAGTGGTCGTGACCGCCCGCTATTCGACCGGGCAGATCGCGACCGCCGCGCAGCAGGTGGCGGCGGTCCAAGGCCAAATCGACGCTCTGTTCATTCCAGAGCAGGCCGACGCTATGCCGGCGGTCGCGAGCGCTTTGGCTAGCGCAAACGTCAAGACCAAGTTTTTGGGGACCGGCGTCTGGAACGACGCGCGGGTGCTCAAATTGCCGCAGATGCAAGGGGCCTGGTTCTCCGCGCCCGACAATTCCGGCTTCGACGCCTTCGCGGAGCGCTACAAGGCCAAGTTCAACAGCGAACCGGCGCGCCTGGCGACGCTCGCCTATGACGCGGTGACGCTGGCGGCAGCGCTCGCCCACAACGGCGGAGCGGACCCGTTCAACCAGGCGGCGCTGACCAACATATCGGGCTTCAACGGCGCCGACGGGGTGTTCCGCTTCAAGGCCGACGGGACCAATGAGCGGGGCTTGGCCGTCATGGAGATCGCGGACGACGGCGCCAAGGTGGTCAGCCCGGCGCCTCGCAGCTTTGCGGCGGGGTAAGGCGTCCCTCGCCGCCTCAGTGAAAATCCACGTCCTTCGTTTCGGGACCCATCGCTGCCCCGATCGTGCCGATGATCGCGCCAACCGCTGGCAAGAAGACCGGCGTCAGCTCGAAAAATACCGCCATTGACAGGCTTTAGATACTCGGGAGCATTGCTTGCAAAAATCAACAATTTTTGCTATAGATTTCCTATTCGCAGAACCATTCGCGCACAGCCAGACGCCCGTTGAACGAGAAGAAAAGAGAGAGTGGGAATCGCCTTGAGACATTTTGCATATTGCCTGAGATAGGATCGGCTTCTTTTTGGATCGACCCGTAACCCATTGAAAAGTATAGATTCTATTATTTG
>DATCEJ010000187.1:0-2685 GCA_036510135.1 Roseiarcus sp.
GTGGATCAGATGAGCGGGATGGCCAATGTCCTGACTGACGGCATCGAAACTTCCATCAGGATATTTCTTGACCAACTTGAGGGCATGGTCACGCCCGATCCCCGGCGTTCCAGAGCCGCCATAAGCGTACAAATTGGAGTCGCCATGAACGCCGAACGTGGCGAGCGCCGCGCCGTCTGGGGAGTCCTTCTCTGAAGGCCCGCGCCGCCAATCGTGGACATTGCCGACGCCCATCGTCGCCTGAACGAGCTCGACACATTGGCGAGGCGTGAGATTTGGATTCGCAGCCTGAACCTTGGCCAGCACAGCGGACGGAATGTCGCCGACGCTTGCGTTCCACCCGCTGCCGCCGCCTGCGCCGGGAGTCGTATCGATGATCGCAGATGGCGCGTGAGACTGTCCGCGTCCGGTCCCATAACGAATCGATGGCGCGCCGGTCCCGGTCAGCCGAGGCGCGTCTTGCCCCTTGACGCCGAGCGCATCGCCGACCAAGCGAGCAGCGCTCGGATTGTAGGAGGGGTCGCCAGCGAGCTTGGCGCCGTAATAGGCGCCCCGGCCTGTGATGAGCAGCACCTTCGCCGCGTAATCTACGAAGTTCGCGATGTATGGCCCAAGGGTTTCCAGACCCTCCAAGAACCGCTTCCCGCCCTGCTTGAACTCGGTGCTGCCGATAGCGGCTTCGAGCCATTTCAGCCCACCCTCAATGCCCTTCAACGCCTCTGTAATTGTTCCGGAATCAATGAAGATTTCGATGAACTTAACTGCGTCGTCCGAGAATTTGGTCAGGCCCGGCGCCAAGGCGACGAGGTTCTTGCCGAGGACGGTCTCAATGTTCTGTCCTGCGCGCTCGATCGCCGCGTTGAACGACGCCCATTTCTGTTGCGCGTCGACGGAAATATCGAGGGTCTTGCGATCCTGACGATAGCGCTTGATCTGCGCCTCGATCTCTTCAGGATGGTTCTTCAGCCGGACAATGGTTTGAAGGTCGAGAAGAGAGTCCAGATTGTGACTGTGAGCGACGCTTCCGACCATCCCGTCAGGCGTATTTTTGAAGATCTCCGGAATGCGCCGAATGAGGTCTACCGCAGCCTCAGCCGTGTCGCCGGTGCCCGTGACGCCAGAAGACCGCAGCCCGAGATATGCGGGAGAGGTAAAATCATAGACGCCGCCAGCGACCGCTCCTAGCGTTCCTTCGCCGACTCCAAAACGCGAAAAATTGAGATCGTAGGCGCTGAGACTGCCATAGGAAACGCCGAGGCCCATGGCCCGCCTACGGCGATCGGAGACCTCTCCGGCCTCGCGGTCTAGGCCATAGAGAGCGCCAGCGGCTCCGATGCCCGCAAGACCAGCGCCAAGACCGAACAGGCCAACTGTGAGACCGGCCGGAAACAGGATTTGCAACGGCGAAAGCGCGACACGCGCGAAACCTTCCAGCGTGGACTTCACGCTGACGCCAACGCGGTGGAACGCCTTGGCCGCCTTCGCGGCGGCTGTCGTGAACTTCGACTGCGACCGCGCGGCGTGATCGAGGTTGTTGACGAACTTGCTGAGATCATCAGCGGCTGCAGATGCGGCCTTGATGAAGGGCGACTTGAGCACCGGATCACCGTAAAGCCGCTTCATCGCAGCCTTATATTTCTCAAGCTGCGCGAGCGACTCTTTGAACCGCTCAGGGCTCGCTTCGACGTCGATGCGGCTTTTGATCGGCATCAGGGGCTTCCCTCACCGCCGATTTGAGGCATTTCCCGATCCCTCTGCCCCATCAGTATCCGCTGAAAATCCGCGCCCTGACCCAAACCTCGTCGCCCGCTGTGCGTCGGCAACAGCCAACGCGGGTATCGGCATTCCGCGTCCCAGGCTGAGGCATCGAAGGTATGGACGTTGAAGTCGGGCTTGTCGGCAGGTCGAGCGGCTGGCTTGCTAACCGGTCCGGCCCTGTAGGCAGCGCTCATCGGGTCGGCGCCCACCGTTTCGTGTGCTGGGCAGCGAGATCGGCCTCAGCAGCCCGCCTGATGGCCTCGGCGATAGCGGACTGGCCGATACGCTCTCCAGCAGCGCCACGCGCTCTGAGGACATCCAAGGCCGCCTGGGCGGACTCCTGTTCGTCGGTTATCGAACCGCTATTATTTTCGGGCATCGCCCAGCTTTTTCTCCGACCCCTCGAAAGCGTCGCCCCGCCGGCCAGCGGCGTCCGCGCGCTTGTCTGAGCGCTTGAGCCAGGTGCCGTTTATGGGCACGATATTCTCGCACTTGACGCTACGCAGGTAGACATCGAGCGGCTTGCGTTTAACCTCTGACATTCGATCCTCACGAATTAAAAGTGACGGGACCCGGCCGCGTGAAAGCCAGGTCCCGCCTAGTTTCGGAGAGCCGCAGGACAAAAAGGCGGTAATGCCCTCGACTTCCGTTCCGAGCGGCGAGATGAAGGAGCACACCTCGCTGCCGAACTGAATCAGAATCCGGCGCGGGGGCTATGCACGACCGGGCGGATGCCGGTGTTTACGATCTGCTGCATCGTCGAGGTGCGCGACATATCGGCGTAAGCTTCCGGTGAGTGGAACACTGCGCGACGCGCCGGGCGACGGAACTGATTAACGAAACTCGCTTCAGGTCCGCCCACCCATTCGATCTGGGTATGGCCAGCTGCGGTTCGGCCCTCGATGGGCCGCATCTGGCGCGCGGCCA